>NZ_JBQHVO010000021.1:0-66268 GCF_052064465.1 Niallia sp. HCP3S3_B10
TCATTTCGTCGACGATTTGACACCCCGCATCATACCAAGAGGGCTCTTTTTGTTCAAGTCCCCGAAAATCCTTCTAACAGGAATGCTCCTTATTACAAAAAAAGAGTCAGGATGTCCTTCTGCTATTCCTGAACTCTATATAGAAATTCTTATTCCATTTCTTCTTCTGTAAGCAATCTTGTTGCTTTTCCAATTGTTCCATCCTGGAGATTCCAAATGTCATTATGATCCTCAACCGCATTGCTAAAATCATTTTCCTGCCATCTTTCTAAAATAGATAGGTATAACCTGCTATTCTCATAAACATCAGTGTTTTCTTTTATTACTTCCAATAAGCGAGCAATTCTTCCTTGAGTTGGTTCTATAGAACCCCATTTTTCATCCGCATAAACTTTTGTATGGCTCATCTGATGAATAGCATCTTGGATTTCTAATTCTTTCATATTGTTAGGAAACTCAGAAATAAGCTCCAAATCCGCTTCTGGATCAGTGGAAGTAGTGGAATCATTATTATCGATTTCTTCACTCTTATCATCTTTCTCACTATTTACTGTCATCCTTTTTTCTGGCTCTGGCTTTACTTCAAAGTCTGTATCATTACTAGAAAAAAAGTAAACCCCAGTTCCCACAACAACTAAACTAACGAAGATTATTATAGCGAATTTATTTTTCATTATGACCTTCCTTACATGTTTTATTTCAACAGCTGTTCAATAACTTGTGCAACTCGGTGATCATATGGTTGAATTTCATCTGCAAGAGTTTCTAAACGTCTTTGACAATAAGCTTCCTTTTCTTTTAGATCATTTCCTCTTTTCAGTTCGGCTCCGATAATCTTTAACTGTTGAATCAATTCATCCATTTGCTCTTTGGTAGGACTGATTGCAGAAGTTGTTTCTGTAAAGTGACCTTTTTGTGCAGCATTTGCTAATTGCTCCTTAAAGAGATGCTGGTAGGTTGCGTAATGACTTTTACGATGTCCGTTTGCTCCTGAAGGATGAGGAAAATTAAACAAAATTGTTTTATTTTCAATCTTACCTTCTTCTACTAAGTATTGAAGTAAATCAGAAACTGCTTTTCCAGTAGGAATAATAACAGCATCTTTTAAACTGTTAAGTTCAGGGATTAACAGTTCATCTATCATTCTAGTAAAAATCGGATGTCCCATTAATTTTGGTTGACTTCCACTATAATTCTCTCCATTAATAAACACAGGGTATCTTAACACAGAAGATGTATGTAACAAGGAACTCTTCACATTAAATAATTGTTCACAACTATCAATGCCTAAATGTTTATGTAGTTCTATTCCATCAAGCATTTCAATGAGGTTCTTCCTCATTGCTCCACCAAAACTAGCATCGTATTTTGCATGATACTGTACTTGCTCCTCATCCTCTTTGTCCATATGATGGAGCACATAATTATAAGCCAACTCCATTTGCGTCCATCCAGGAGTAATTCCTAATATAACTACTTTAGCGCTTTTGTTAATATAATCGAAAGGGGCCCAATATACTTCTACCTTTTCATCCTTAGCGTACAAAAATCTCTCAGACATTAAATCTCTTTTTTCATACGTTTCTTTAAGTGGTGTTTTACACAACTCACTCCTATAATTTTCAAAACTCATTCTAGTTCCTCCTCCAATTTAACGATAATAATCATACCAATAAAAACCAATAACACTTTGCAAACAAAATAATAACACGAGTAAATATCACTGTCAATATTTTTCATAATATGTTATTATATCGGTAAACTAAATGCTATAAAGGGGATAGGATATGCCCAATTCTATAAATGAAAGAATTAAAAATAGAAGAAAAGAATTACATTTATCTCAAGCTGAATTGGCGAATCAAATTGGATTAAAGCCACCTGCTATTAGCCAATATGAATCTGGTGCAAGAAGGCCTTCCTTTGAGATTATTCAAAAACTAGCATTTGCTCTAAAAGTAACGACAGAATATTTAATTTCAGGTGTAGATCAAGTAAAAGCACAGCATTCGATTAATTTATCTGATCGTTTGTTCCTAAATATCGTTAACTCCTTATCACCACAAGATAAAGAAAAATTAGTTGAGTATGCAGCTTTTTTAGCAACTGGTAGAAAAATTAAAATGGATATACTATATGAAACACCAAAAGAATATGCGGAAGCCATTTTAACAGAAAAAGTAGAAGAACCGTTACCCATTGATTTATATAAATTAGCAAATGAGTTAGGAATAAAAGTTTTGGAAGATGATTTAGAGGAAGCAGAAGGAATTTATATACAAAGTGAATTTCCCATTATTTTATTAGCTCGAAGAAAAAAACACGAGCACAGAGCTAGATTTACATTAGCCACACTTATTGCACATCATGTTTTGCCATGGCACCTAAAAAATAAATACTTTTCCAGAAAATATAGGAATAACCAAGATAAAAATCAGCAATTTGGAGTATCCTCTCTCCTAACACAAGAAATCGAAGAAATGGAAGCACATCAGTTTGCCTCCACCCTTCTTATTCCAACAAATCATTTAACTATGGAGTTCACAAACAAAGTTGTAAATATAGAGACCGTTCAGCACTTTGCAGAAAAATATCACGTTACGTTATTCATGTTTTTAAATAGATTAGTTGATTTTGCACCAGAAAAATATGCAGTAGTCCAATCAGATGGCTCAAATATTATGAAAAGATTCCAAGGAAATCGAGCGCTAGTATCTAAATTACATACTAATAGCATTGCCGCAAGCTTTTTTCATAAACCTAGTACACAAATAGAAGTAAGACGAAATGAAGTCCCAGCATCCTACTGGTTTATAGACAGTAAGATGAATGAAACGGTTATAGAGGAGTCTGTGTATAATCCTGATATGGGGAGAGTTTTGAGTTTGATTACTATTTTGGAGGAAAAATAAGAGCTGTCCAACCGTCCATTAATGACGGTAGGACAGCTCTTTACACTTATGACTAAACCGAAAGAGACTCCTCTGCTATGTCATATTATCCTAGCAATTAGACATCTTTGACCTGAAGCTTCGTTGTTTATCCGTCTGAAAATCAACTTTTTCTCCTCTTTTCTTTAACATAATATCCGCCGTTTTAGAAATAATAATAGTTAAAGAAAGGAGGGAAAAGTATGACCCAAAATAAAGAGAACTTAAATTCCATTATGAAACCAGATTTTGCAGGAACGGATGCACAAAAAGTAAAACAAGAAATTCAAAAAGATGTAAAAGCAGGAGATGGCGCAATGACTTCTAGGGAGGCAGGACATATGCGCGAGTCAACAACCCACGACTGATGTCACGGGCTTGTAAGGTCTTGCAACCTTTGGAATTTACAGCGGACAACAAGACCGATGTCTTGCCCTTCAAATCAAGCTAGAGATACTGTTTGGGCTCCAAGCAACCCGTTTGTATTAATATACCACAACTGTTTGCAGTAGTAGTATATTTCTTCTTTGCTTTTAAGCAAAGAAAGAAAATGTCGGACAATTGAGTTAGCAGAAGTTAATCCTACTAGCCCTCTAAAGGAAAACTAAAAATCTCTTTACACATTGTACAACTGTCTGTTCATCAAATCATCCAAGCTATCTAGGAGTAGTATGTTCCTATGATTAATATTAATCCATGATTTGATTACACTTTCTGCAGACTACATTTCACTAGAGATACTCAATAAGATTACATAAAAAAGACTGCCAAGCTTTAAAACTTAGCAGTCCATTATTTCTAATACACTTTTAATTAAAGAAACTCAATTGTTCCATTTCTTTAAATTTAATTTCCGTATCTGGTTCTGTACTATTAATTTCAGAAATTCGTTTTCCCATTCTCTCAATGAGTCCCACCACTAAAGCATTTCCCATACAAAAATATCGCATTCGCTCAGACATACCTTCTGTCCAATTATCTGGGAAACCATTCAGTCTTTCGCACTCAACTGGCGTTAGTATTCGTAATCTCTTTGTAGTAGGATCTTCAACTACATGACTACTTCTATTCACTGTTCCTTCACTAGTCAACATGGTACGGCCTGGTTTATCTAAGGGGTCTGGAAAAGCCATACCCCCTTCGGAAAATATATATTTATGGCCACTTGCAGCAGTTCTTTCAATCTTTTTAGGACCTTTTAAGTATTTAAACTTTTCTATTGCTGCTTCTTTCAAATAATATTTTTCGTCAACATTAGATTCAAGTATTTCTCCTAATGTCTTTGACTTTTCCTCTTGGGCCAAAGTTTCTTCTGTATAAACAATACCATTTCTCATAATCCCAGCATTTAAATATTTCATCGAGAATTCATCTGATACTTCAAGTATATCTTCTGGTAATTCTCTTAATTGGGCAGCATGCTTAGACGACGATTCCACTTTAATAGGAAACGGTTTAGCAAAAAAACCTTCTTTATGCAATATTTCTGCATCAGTAATTTTTTCTCTATCTTTAATATATTCAGTATCGTTTCTAATAGCAAAAATGAATACTCTCCGTCTTCGTTGTGCCTGTCCATACTCTGCAGCATTAATAACTCTCCATTCTACAGAATAGTTTAAATCTCGAAAACTTGCTAACATTATAGAAAAATCTCTTCCACGCTGTTTAGATGGAGATTTTAATAATCGATCAACATTTTCAAGCAAAACATACTTTGGTCTTAATTCTTTAAGGAAGCGAACTATTTCCCAAAATAAAACGCCTTTTTTCCCTTGAATACCTTGTTCACCAGATAAACTTCTTGCAACAGAATAGTCTTGACAAGGAAATCCTCCTACTAGTAGTTGGGCATTTAAGTATTTTAAACTATACTCATCAACAGTTGCTATATCTTTATTGGAGTGTATTCCTTGGTCCATAAATTGTCTTTGATAACAATTAAAGGCATCTTGAACCTTTTTTGATGGCTCCCATTGATTCCCCCATACTATTTCAAAATTCTTCGTTGCTTCTAGACCTAATCGAAAACCGCCTACGCCTGCAAACAACTCTAAAGCCTTAATCATTTATCGAACATCCTTTCGGTATAAAATATACCAAAAATATAGTAATATATAGGAAGAAATTACATTAATGTATGTTGTTGTTAATTTCTTAAAACTAAAACAATACTATTTTCATTTTATCACACTTTAAGAACAAACGCTCTGTTTGTATATCTAAAATAAATATTCTAAGGAGATATTATGTTATACAAAACCGAATCTGAATTACTAAGTAAAGCCAAAGAAGCCGAAGGTAAAACATTTGGTCAAATAGATATTTATAATAGATTGTCTAATCGTAAATCAAAAGGTAGTTTAGGTCAAGTTATCGAAGAAAGTTTCTTTGGTTATAAAATTAATTCCGATGCTAGACCCGATTTTGAAGAATTAAGAGTGGAATTAAAAGTAACTCCGTTTAAAAAGAACAAAAATGGAAGTTTATCTGCCAAAGAGAGACTTGTATTAAATATAATAAACTATATGGAAGAAGTTGAAACTACTTTTCACACTTCTAGCTTCTGGGAGAAAAATCAAAAATTATTATTAATGTTTTATGAGTGGACACCAAATAATGAAAGAAATGATTATTATATAAATAAGAGTATTCTCTATTCTTTTCCAGAGGCAGATTTGGAAATCATTAAAAACGATTGGAAAGCAATTCTCGATAAAATTAAACAAGGAAAAGCACATGAATTATCCGAAGGAGACACCATATATTTAGGGGCATGTACAAAAGGAAGTAATAAAAATTCACTAAGAACTCAACCATTTTCGGATATTCCCGCAATGCAAAGAGCATATTCCTTAAAACAATCTTATATGACAGCTCTAGTAAGAAAACATATAAAGCAAGAAAATCTAGTGAATTTTGCTAACGCAATCGAATTACAGAAAAAAAGTTTTCATGAACTACTAAATGAAAAGTTTGCCCCCTATATTGGATTAACGGATGAAGAAATATCTAAGAAACTAAATATTAAATATAACAAGAGCTCCAAAAGTTTCATTCCCCAAATTATAAGTACTTTATTAGGCATAAAGGGGACAAAATTAGATAACATTGAAGAATTCGCAAAAGCTAATATACAATTTAAAACGATTCGATTAGAACCAAATGGTATTCCAAAAGAATCCATGTCATTTGAAAATATCGATTTTAATCAGTGGAAAAATGAAAGCTGGGAAGAAAGTTACATACGTAATCGCTTCTATGAAACGAAATTCCTATTCATTGTATTCCAATATAAGGAGCAAAAAAAAGATAACCCAAATAGGAAGTTATTTTTTAAAGGAATTAAATTATGGAATATGCCAGAAAATACTATCGAGTCAAAAATAAAAGAACTCTGGGTTGAGGTTAATAAACTATTGCACAGTGGTCTAAAAATTGAATATATAAAGCGCGGGGAAAATCTCGTTGAAACAAATAACTTTCCAAAAAGTTCTTTTAATGGTGTAACCCATATTCGCCCAAAGGGAAAAGATGGAAATGACAAGGTCGAATTACCAAATGGTCAATTAATTACTAAGCAATGCTATTGGTTAAATAATTCATATGTTTCAGAAATCATTAAAGATTAATAAACAAATAAAGAGAGGCTGGGACATAAGTATTTCAACTAACAGTAAACACGAACTATAATGTAATTATATTGTATAAAAGTTCGTGTTTGTTTTTTTAGAAAAAGGTTTAAAACCGAAGTGAAATGGAGCGGAGGACGGTCGACTCCTGCGGGAAATAGAGGAAAGGCTGAGACCCCGCAGCGCAGCGAGGAGGCTCAGCTTCCTCCCCGGCGCATCGAGCGTCTGTAGCGCAATGGAACGTCTTGGTTTTTACACTTACCTATATTTAAAAACAGAGATTAAGTAGCTTTATTTAAGAGCTAAATTAAATATTGTTCGTCTTTAATGATTAGTTATTTTGTTTTGTCCCACCCTCTTTATTCTTATACTTCTTCAAAAACTAGTCTGTTTGTATTTTTATCATATTTATATTTGATGAATCTTACATTTCTCCATTCAGCAGATTCTGTGGGACGTCTTCCTTTAATATAATTCCGCTTGCAAATATTCTCTCTCTCCTTAATTACTTCCTCTGGAAAATCATATGCCACAAGAAAAGCTTCAATCATTGAATAATCTCCATGAGAGTATTCTTGATTAATCCAGTCTACATATTTCATCACCTGATTAATTGCTTCTTTATTCGCACCATCTCTTTTAATCTCTATTAATAAGTACTTAGAAATAGTATCAAAACCTTCAATATTTCTATATCCAAACATATCCATTTTATCCATATAATCAATTGGTTTAAACGGTGAAGCAATCACTTGGTGAGAAATATAATCCCACTTTCCAAATATACTTTCTTTATTATTGGTAATAATATCAGCAATATGAGCTTCAATTGCCATCTCATGCCTTATGTAATCTTCTTTAGAAGAGTATTTTAAAATATTCTCTGATGTTAAAGAATACTTATCGGATAATTTATGTTTTATACTATTTCGTAGCGATTCACTAAATGAGAATTTCCCTTGCCCTATGTTTAGATACTCTTCATTTCTCTTCAATATAATATCCCTTAGAGCCTTATTTTCTTCTTCATCAATTTTTATAAAAGATACCTTCCAGAATGCCCTTAAAATTCTAAATTTATCAGGATTAGAAGCTAAAACGTCATCCATGTCAATTCCTTTTTCAAAAAAACAGGGATAAGGATAGAATGAACAAATAAATCTATTATTAATAGAATTTTCAGATTCATCTAACAACAAACTATCTTTAATATATCCGTAGATTGGTATTTTAGGAATATCTGCATCAGGATAATTTAGAAATTTACAATCATTCTTGATATTTTTAAGAATACCTATTCCATAAATTTTTCTTTTAATAAAAAAATATACATTATCTCCTTCTTTCATAGTTAGATAGTCAGTTAAAGTTCCTTCATGGTGAGCTAACCAGCGATTATTCGTTGGCTCTGTCAAGTTAGTACTATAAATACCGTTATTTATAATTTTTTCAAGTGACTTCATATTATTTAAGTTAAATACATACCCTGCCATATTATCCCCTTATTTTTTGTTTTTTCTTGTTGTGCTATCTATTCACAAAAATAATACACCTAATATTTCCCATACTCTTTCAATTCTAATATTATCCACACATTAAATCAAATATATCAACATAAAAGGCATTTTCCTCTTTGATATAATGTTTATTTCAATGCTCTTCTATATGTAGAGTTCTAAAAAAAACAAAAGCCAGGCACCACTAAAAGACACTTGTCCTTTGCAGTTGCCTGACACTTAGAAAATAAGATTAAATTATCTACATTTTTTAACAAAAAAAAGAAAATATTTCCTAAAAAACACAACATTAATCCAACTGATAGAAATCAATGACTACTCATTTCTACCAAAATCTTGCACTGACTCCGATCATTTGTTAACCTTTCCAATCCTTCTGTAACTAAATGATCTAATGCAATCTTGCTTGTTATAACTGCATTTCCATTAATCACACCACGTGCTAGTAATCGAATAACTTCAGGGAATAGATTATTATAGGCAAATGACCCACTAACCTTTACTTCTGGAGAAACGATTAAATTGGGACTAAATGAAACTGGTTTCTCCCACACACTAACTATTTTAAATTCTCCTCCTGGTCGGATAGAAACGATGCCTGTTGATAATGTTGCTTCCACACCTGCAGCATCGTAAGCAACATCTACTCCTCCTTCTGTATTATCCAAAATAAAGCTTCTGACATCTTGCTCCATAGGATTGAGTACATAGGTTGCCCCTAATTCCAATGCTTTTTTCCGTCTTTCATCAGATACTTCAACGACAAAGATTTCACTTGCTCCTGCGGCTTTTACTGCCTGTAAAACAAGTAATCCAATTGGTCCTGCACCGAATATAGCAGCAGTGTCACCAAGACGAAGCTGACTTGTACGTACTGCATGTACAGCAACTGAAGTTGGCTCAACAAGGGCTCCAAGCTCTAAACTCATTTGATCTGGTAAAAGATATACATTCTCTTGGTTCACCACTGCATATTCAGCAAATCCACCAGATTTTGTATAGCCATAAGAGCCACCCAATTTACATATATTGAAATACCCTCGTTTACAGTTCGTACATTTCCCACATGGTGTTAACGGTTCAACAGCGACTCTATCTCCAACATTAGCCTTTGAAACACCTTCACCAACTTCGACAACCGTACCAGAAAATTCATGTCCCCATACAGAATGGGTACGAAAAGGGTATGCCCCAGCAAGATATTCATGCATATCACTTCCACAAATGCCTGCAAATGCAACTTTTATTTTCACCATACCACTTTCTAATGAAGGAACTGCTGTTTCTTCAATTCTGATATCTTTTGCTCCATAAAAATTGGCTGCTTTCATTACTGTACTCCCCTTTATGAAAATACTTACCATCAATCAGGAGGTTATTTTTTTCTATACCTCACCGATCGTTTGTTTAACCAATCAACCTTTTAAAGGATAAGTGTATCCCTTACTAATCTCCTTATCTTTGTTAAAGAGAAGACTTCCTGCTCTTTAATTCGGGATCGATAAGTCCTTGTAAAAGAAAACGCACCGCATAATCTGCAATCTCTTCGGATGTAAGATCTAAACTCCCACGATTTAAGAAACTATTATGGTAAGAATACATTAAAGTTCCCATAATAAAGTCAATAGCTAAATCAACTGAAGGAAAATGAATCGTTTTCTGCTCCATACATGCCAGCAATATTACCCGAAGTTGTTCCCAAGAAGGTAAGAAGACATCTTTTAGCATCCCAATCCTAGGACTATTCATTACAATTTCCTGCTGCAAAATATTAATTAATTCATGTTCTTCATGACGATACAGAATAAATCTTTTACAAAATTCTTTTAAAGCCTCTAAAGAATCCGATAAATCATATTCTGTCGTCATAAAAGATTCTCTCAACGGTTCAAAAAGTGCATAAAATACATTTTCTTTTCCACCAAAATGGTAGGATACCAACGCAAGAGATACCTTTGCCTCTTCACATATCTGCCTCACTGTTGTTCCATCATATCCCTTTTTAGAAAATAGATGCTTAGCGGCATGTAATATTTGAACTTTTACTTGTTTATTTTTTTCTTCATCATTTACTATTTGCTTTGCCATAGTTCCCTCTTCCTGTCCTACCTGAACAAATAATGAACTTTTTTAAAATACTAGTTTATGCTTGTCCTTTTTACTTGTCAATTTACTATGGATAGAACTTTTGGCAATGTCATTCTATTTGCTTTTTAGAAAGTCAGGATCTGCGAAAGTTGGATTTGGATATTTATAAAATCCCTCTCCTGTTGCACGTCCAAATTTTCCTTGATCAATATAATCTGCTTTTAATTTTTCTGCTAGCTTCACAAATTCAGGGCTACCAGTCGCATCTGCTTTTCCTTTTGTAATGTTATAAGCAGTAGTAATACCAACTACATCAAGAATAGCGAATGGTCCAAGAGGAGCTCCTGTTCCTATCATCCAAGCCTTATCGATTGTTTCCACTTCTGCTACTTCTTTTACAAGTAACATTTGAGCTGCTTCTAACAGAGGAACTAATAAGGAGTTCAAAATATAGCCTGGCTGTTCTTTATGAAGTGGTAATGCAATCATTCCAATACTTTTTGCAAAAGCTATTACTTCTTCAAAAACACTTTCAGAAGTTCCTTTATGCTTCATAATTTCCGCAGTGTTATTTTTCCAAATTTCATTAGCAAAGTGGAGAGATAAGAATTTTTCAGGTCTGCCAGTCGCTTCAGCAAATTGGCTTGGTAAAAGTGTCGAAGAATTCGTTGCGAAAATTGTTTTTTCTGGAGCAACAGTGGCTAACTGTTTGTAAAAATCTGTTTTAATTTGGACTACTTCAGGGATTGCTTCAATAACAAGATCTGCATTTTCAACCGCATCTGCTAAGTTCGAATAAAAAGAAAGACGACCATAAGCTTCCTTTAACTCTGCATCCGTAGAACCGATATCTTTTTTGTAGTATGGCATTAAATCTTGAAGGCGATCTTTTGCTTTTTCTAGAACTTCCTCATTTATATCGTATACGGATACTTTATACCCCATAAATGCAGTTTGAAAGGCAATTTGACTACCTAAAACTCCACTACCAGCAACAGTAATATGTTTGAAATCCATTGTAAATTCTCCCTTTCTGTTCCTTAATAGATTCATTACTTTAAAAAATAATAAACTATCATCTATTTGAACAATCGTTTTGAACGTTTGTTCAAATTATAATTTACGCTTATCCTTTTTTATTGTCAAACATAAACATCTTGCTTATAGTGAAAAACGAATACCAAGCACTAGAAAAGACATTTATTTCTGAATGGTGTTGCAACTCCATTCAGAAATAAATGCTGCTTCTGTAGATGAACTACTAGATTCCATGAAGATTAAAGCATATATACATGTTCAAAAAGCTAAATCTATGACATAATGTTTTTAATCTGATTATTCTAACTATTAAGGAGTGGTACTAAATGATAGAAAAACTTTACTGGTTACCTACAGGAAAATTAACGCTAGATCATTCTTCTTTAAATCAAAAATTAGAGCCTGGAAAGCTTGTAACCTTACAAATATGGTCCTATCTGCTAGAAACAAAGGATGGCCCTATCCTTATTGATACAGGTATGCCAGAATCGTTTATTGAAAATCCAGGTTATTTTGATTATACGCCATTTGAAGGGTTGTTCTTACCTGATATGAGAAAGGAAGATCATATTCTTTCCGTATTAGATAGAATTGGCTATAAACCAGATGACATTCAAGCAATCATTTCTTCCCATTTACATATGGATCATGCTGGTGGAAATCCGCTGTTTCCCAAAACACCTATATTTGTTCAGCAAGCAGAGCTGGATGTTTCTATTGGAAACGAAGGATATGCTCCACCAGAATGCACGCAAGCAGATTTAAATTATAAGGCCATTCAAGGAGATTATGAACTCATGCCTGGAATTCAACTTCTCTTCACTCCTGGTCATACACCTGGACATCAATCAATTCTTGTAACTACGAAGCAATCTGGGCCTATTTTATTGACGATTGATTTAGCCTATACAAAAGAAAATTATGAAGATGACATTCCATTTGCTACATTTGATCAACAAATAGCTACTGAATCGATTAGAAAAATTAAAAATCTTATGGCCGAAATACGTCCTACTCGTATTTTTTATGGGCATGATTTGGACCAAGCAACTACACAGAAGACTTACCCAGACTTTTCTTAGAGACAAACTTCAGATATAGTTTATTACAACTATTATAACAGTGCTATCCAGTTTCATTTTGATAGATTATGAAAAATCCACTCTAGAAAACAACAATAGTACCTGTCACCAAATAAGGTGACAAGCACTATTGTTTGCTACCATTTCCATTACTCAAATAACGTCATCTGCTCCGTCTCCCCAAGCCGATCAATCGTTTGTGGCTCATGATCTTGGAAAAATGCATGGTGCAGCCATTTCTCCTTCGTCATAATCTTTTTACTAGCATCATTTGATGGTCTTAAGCGGCAGCTATAAAGGATTGGAAAATAATCTTGCAAAAATTTACCTTCTGCATGTGCTGTTAACGCAATTATTTGAAATCCTAACTGTTCGGCAACGAAAAAGACCGGACTTAACACATGGTCGCTCGATGCTTTTCCGAATGGATTATCGAGAATTACCACCCTATTACGTTTTCGGTTAGTTGGTTGATGTTTTTTCTTTTCTGCTACATAATTGAGTATGCCTAAAAATAGAGTCATATTCTTACTCCATTTTTCCCCACCGGACCAGACATTACTTTGCTCCCAGCTGTAGTTCCGAGTGGATACTTTATTATCATTGGTTACTTTGCGACAGTTTACTTTTAAAACATCATTACTCATTACTACTTGGAGTAACTGTTTCGTCTGCAGCCATTTCTCTGTCTCTTTTCGAATTTTCACTGTATCTTGTTGTCCTAAGTCATTTAAGAATCTTTCTGAATCCAATTGTTGTAAAATCCATTCAATATAGTCTCTTATTCTCATCTTACCAGCATCTTCTTCCCATTCAGGAATTTTAAAGGTATAGATTTGCTTCCAATCATCTTCCACCTTCACTCTTGTTTTCTTAGGAATTTGATTGATTTCTTCGACCAGTGTTTGTAAATGGGAATGGATTTGATTGATAAAAAATTGTAAATCTTCGTCACTTTGACGGATATGCTCCATGGCATAGTTAGATATTTTCTCAATACGAAGAAGCATATTTTTCTTAAACTCTAACAAATCTTCATAGTTTTGTTTATTATCTAGGCCAGTGATAGCCATCTGCTGCAGCTTAATATTCGAAATTTCACGATTACAAAACTCTCGGAATTTTCGTCGAGACTTTTCCACTTCCGTCTGCTCTGTTTCCACTAATTGTTTATTCTGCTTTAATTCCTTCACTACTTTATCTATATATTTCTGGCGATTATAAGTAAAGGTAAGTATTTCTTCCTGTGCTATAGAAAATGGTACAATATGCGGTGCTTTAAAATGATGACTGTCCTCAAAAAGATCCATGCCTAAAATCGCTTCACCTATAGAAGTTAACTCCTTTTTAATTCTTGCTTCTTCTTTCTCTAAATATGCTTTTCTTTCGAGTAAAGCCTCTTTTTCTATTGCTAGTTCTTCCATAATTTCCGATTTTATTTTGGTAAAATGAACTACTTCTTCTAGGAATTTCTCTTTAAATTGTTTCACTTTTAGTTGCCATATACCATGTTGTCTTTCTTTTCGGGTGTTTCTGCGCTCTACTTCATTTACTAGTTTCTCAATTTCACTTTCAACAGTTTGCATTTGATTCCATAACTGATCTTGCAATAGCTTGTGGTCACTTAGAAACTCTATCGTTTCATCTATATAAGGATGTTCCTTTTGTAACTCTTCTATTTGATTTTTTACTTTGTTAAGAGAATTTTGATTTGCTTCTCTTTTAGCGAGTAATTCTCCTTCGGCAACCGTTATTTCACGAATTTTCATTTCTAATGAGAACATTTTTTCTTTAATTGTCGATTTATCCTCATTTGAAAAGATCGGAATAATGGTTCCTAAAGATTTATACTCCTCCTCTTGCTGAAGCATTTCTGCTCTCACCTTATTCCTACTTATCTGTTCATCTAGATACTCTTTCTCTTCCTTAAAATCAGATAGTTGTCGTTCAATTCCGATAAGCTCTTTTTTTATTTCTACGAGTTGATTTCTAGTATCTATTTCCTTTCTAGAGACATCTAGAACTTCTTTGGCGTACTGTACATATTGTGTCCCTTTATCGATTTTTCCTTCTAACCCATTTTTCTCATCTCGATAATCTTTAACCGTAATTGTATGCTTTTTCCCTTTATCCTGAAAAGAAAGTATAAGTTTTTTTTCCTTTTGAAGTTGCTGCTCTAAATTCTCTAATAAAGCTTTTGCTTCATTCTGCTGATTCTTCCATTCTGTTATGCGAGCAAATGGATATGTTTCCAGAAAGTTTCGGAATGTCTGCTGGGCATCTTGCCATTTCTTCACTTCCAATTCTTTTTCCTCACGAAGCAGAGTAGCTTCCTTCGCAATCGTACTAACCTGTTTTTTCCATTCCGCGAAATGATTTTGACTTGAGTTTGCTTGCCAGTGAGACGGCACTACCCAATTTTCATTTGCTTGATAATCTTGAATCGTTAATGCTTCTTCAGTAGTAAGTACCACAATTGGGTATTGCAGCTCTTTGGTCATATTGGAAATTCGATCTAGGAGCTTCAACTTAGATTTTTGTGTTGTAACCAACGTAATCGGCCATAAAGGGTATTGTTTTGCTGCTTGCTTTTCTGCTTCATCTAATTCTTGTAAATACTCTACTCCAGTTACTACATAGTCCAATTGATTTTTCCATGACCAAAGCTGTTTTTCAAGGTAGGAATCCCCAAAGAAAATATCTTGATTCGCGTAATCATCAACAAAGCGATGGGCCATTCTTTCTTTATCCAGTAACTTCTCCTTTTCTTTCTTTACATTCACCAATGTTTCAGTAATTCTATGTTCAATGGATTCTTGTTTTAAATATACTGTATCAAGGGCATTCCATGCAGCATAAAGAGTTGCAAGTTCTTTTATTAGCTTTTTTTCTGCTTGTTCTCCAAGTGACAGGTTATAGGAGATTTTGTCCATCTCTTTTTCCAGATTCATCACTTGCAATTGAACCTCTTCTTTTCTTTGCTCTGCTTCTTTTATCTCCACCAGAAATTGCTTCATTTCCTGTTCCAGACGAATGATTTCTTGATCGAGATGCTGTGCTCTATGCTGCCATACTAAGAGCTCTGCTTCAACTTTTTCTTGTTCTGGATTGGCAAGAATTTGTTGTTTTATACGCCCCATATCCTTTTTAAGATAATTAATTGTCGTAGTAATTTGTGTATTAAGTGCCTCTATCTCCTTCTCCCTTGCCAATAAATCACTTTGCTTTGATTCTTTACTAGCAATCCCATCCATTATAGGATTTAGTTGATACCTTATCTCTTGCTTATTTTTTTCTAACCGTTCAAATTCTCCTTCATACCACCCTAACAAAGTTGCTTTTACTTCCACTAATTGTTCTCTAAAATCTTGCACTTCTTCCTTTTGATCATGCATTTTCAGTTCTGCTTCTATGTTGGTTAGCGCTTCTATTAATACACGTTTTTCGTTCTTTAAACCTTTTAGTTTTAAGGAGTAAAATTCTTTTTTATACCGCTTGAGATTTTCTTCTTTTTCATTTTTTTGTTGATAACTTTCTTTATAAGCTTGATTTAAATTCTGAAACTTCCACTCTTCTTGTAAAATATCAAAAGAAGCCTCTTTCACTTCGTATAAATGATTACTCGAAAACCATTCCTTCCATTTTTCTGTAATACTTTGTTGTTCTGCTAAGTAGCTTTCTTTTTGGCTAATCGCTTCCTTATAAAGACCTTTTACAAACTGTTTCGTTTTTTCATAAACATTTTCTTGAAAATGAAGTACTTCATATTTTTTTGTGAAATCTTCCAATTTCCTTTGTATTTGTTTATTTTCTTCTAATGTTTCTTTTAAATTTTGATAGTTTTTTAAACTGGCATGCTGTTGTTCAAATGTATTAGCGAACAACTGCGTATCATGACCAACAATTGAATTTTCTACTATAGGTATTAATAGACGGTCAAATAATTGATTCGTGTTTTTGCAGTCGTCAAAAAAAGCTTCTACTCCCCCTTCTGAACTATTAATTTTCGCAATACTTTCCCATTCACTTGTGATGATTTGAAATTGTTCTTCTATATACTGCTTATACTCTTTAATTGTCTGAAATGTTCTCGCCGATAAAGATTTTTCTCGCATATAACTATAGTAGTCTTGCATTTCACCTTTTTCTGCCGTTCTTTTTCCTGCTTTCCCTTCTTTCACAAAAGGAATTTCTTCCATGCTGTTTGCATCGTTTTCTCCGTAATCATAGACATAGCGTAGTGAATCGATTCCTTGTTTTGTTGTAAATAGCGACACCGCTGTTACTACATAATGTCTTGGATTATCATTGGTAATCCATTCAATGGCAATATGCGCCGGAGCATTCTCAAGCATTAATGTATTCTTGATTTTCCGATCTGCTAAATCTGCATGAGGCAAAATAGCTTGCAGGGCAGTTTGAATAAAAACAGTCTTTCCTCCGCCGTTTTCTAAAAGAATCGCACTATTTTGTCCATCAAATAAAAAAATCTCATTGTTGTAACGCTTATTCCCCTCTTCATAGATCACATTCGTTAACCGGATTTTGCTAATCGATGGCATGACTTTCCTCCTTACTAAAGCTATAAATAAACTCGAAAATGCCTTTATTATATTCCACTTCCATAAAATATCGCTGAATGATTGTTTTCGCCTTTTCCGTTAAGGTTATTTCATTATTACCAATATCTTGGATTAAATCTTGATCAATTAAGAATCGCTTTACCGTATTCATGAAACTAAACCGACTGATTGTATTTCCAGCCTGCTTTTTAGCCGTTTCCTTAATATCATCCATGTCTTCCCATTTCTCGATAATGATACTCCAATTATAAGAAAACTCCTTTTCCAGTTCCTTCAATGTATCTTCATCATGCGTCTTTAGATGCTCTATTCGTTCATGAATAAAGCGCACCCATTCATCCAATCTTAAGAAAAGTCTTGTGGGCTCTATGCTTTGATAGGTATCGTAAAAACTACCAAAAAGGACGATGGTCGCAAAATAAAGCAAATAAATATCTCCATTTGTTGCTCCAGAACGTAAATAATTTCGCTTCAGCCATTCATTGCTAACATGAAAGGGGGATAGTTTCGTTTCTGGTATTAATAGCATTTGTTCGCTGGTATTCACAATAACACAGTCCACTTCTTTACTAAATAGATCGAGCAATCCTCGAATTTCGTCATCTGCTTTATATTGCTGAACAGCTTCTTTATCTGCTACACCATCCCGAACTAATCTTGTATATATTTGAAAAGCATTCTTAATCGTTTGTTCCGAGTAATTCATTTTCTTCTCCTTCCAAAGAAATAATCATTTCTTGAATTGAATAGCGGGCAAATTGTCTAATAACACTCTTTTCTTCTATAACAATAAGCGTACGATTTTCTATAAGTGCCAAAGCTTCACCAAGTAAGGTTGTTCCTTCTTCTTCCTGTATAGAACCTTGCGCAATTGGTGACCTTTGATGCAAGATTAACCAAAATTCATAAAAATAACGATTTTCATAGAGCGACGATTGTCCAATTTCGTCTAAAAAATGAAGATAGGAAGATAAAGTATTCCCCTTTCCTGTCTGATAGGCAAATAAAAATAATTCCATAATCTCTTTATATTTTTTCATTAGATTTTTCCGATAAGGTCCATCTTCGTCTTCATTACTTAGCTCTATTAATCCTTGCTCCACTGGTTTTTCTCTTTCTTCGTTTATATTTTGTTCAGCCAAAATGGTTAGAGGTGACCAGAAGTGATTTTCTTCCACTTTTAAAAATGGGTGCAAAACGCCTTGCATCGCTTCAAAAGGTAATGGTGTGGAAATCAAATGAGAAACAATATCTTGATCGAAATTAAATGCTTGTATCCCCGTATAATATAGCGATTCTTGGGCAGTCACTAGCGTAGTATTTTTTAAGGATAGTGTCTGTTCCAACAACCTTGAATGCTCATAATGTACTCCTTCTAATTCTCTTGTAATGGTAAGAATTAATTCATACGTTTTGTGCTCCTTCTTGTGAACATCTTTGGAATACAATCTTTCTCTTGTCTCTTTTACAAATTGGCGGAGCTCTTTAAATTCTTCATCTTCTCTTGATAATCGGGCAGAAATATCTTCTAATAGCTGTTTATAGCGGGCAAAGGTTTCTTCTGAAACAATACTCCGCTGAATCTCATGTTTTAACTTTCCAATTCGTTCATCTAAACTTTCTACATCTATTCTCATTTCATTAATCTGGCGCAGAGCTCCTTTAAACTCCCCTCGATCCAATTGTTTCCGCAACATAAGCTGATTAATAGACAGTTGAAATTCACTATAAAATTCTTTCGTCGCAAACACTAATTCAAGCCCATCTTCATCCAACGTATAATATTGTGTATTGGTTTCCATATCAAAATTATTCGCTTTGAGAATAGAATAGTCTATTATATCCTCTTTTCCTGAATCCCAATTATAATAAGAATAACTGCGTTTCCTCCCTGTTGTAGGTCGAAATATTTGAATAATAGTTCTTGCTATTCTTTCATAATCCCGCTCATCAAGTATATATTGATTTTCCGTTAGCTTTTGCAAAAAGCGAGCCAATTGTTTTGTACCAACTTTATAATTCCGAATTAATTTCTGCTCAAAAAAGAAAAGCAAGGAAAGCAATCCAAGTCCTTTCATATCAACCATCAACTCTTGTTGATCTTGTTCTCGTTTTCTTTCTAATTCATATAATGGATCAAATAAAGCGAGACGGTGCATTCGTTCTCTATATCCATTCGTTATTTCTTGTAATTCAAGCTTGTCCAATTTGACTCCCTCCAAATTTGCTGCAACTCCTTAGTTTTAAGTGTTTCCTGTGGATAATAGCATCCGTCTTCTAAGAGGCGTTGAATTTGCAGTTGCTGCTCCAAAGGAAAATAGGATAAAAATTGACTGAATGCTATTTCTCTACTTTTTTGATATGCTTTTCCCATAGCAGATTTCTTATGCAAACAAGCTTCATAGAAAGGAAGTGCTAATATCATATTCTGTTTTTCATTCAAGGAATACCAAATGGATATGCCTTCATGATCTATATCACCAAAGTAGAAAAAATAGTGTTTAGCTATTACAGGATACTGCATAGGAAATTGTTCAATACTTTTTATTACTGCTTTTCCACTCCCGTAGATTAATGTAGAAAATTTTGTTTCTTTTAATACAGGAAGTAGCCCTTGAAAGGTTGTCTTATTTTCAACTATTAAATGAAACTGTTCTTCTACTGTTATTTGCATAGGATTAATTGCGAACATGAGTGGTTCAGAAACTGGGATAATTTTCAATGAATGAAAGAGACCGATTTTCTCGAGTATTTCTTTTCCTCCTTTTTCCACTATCCATTTCTCATCTTCCACTAATTCATAGCTCCGTTCTGGAGCAGGTACTTCTTCAGTTGGAAAAGAAAACTTCTGCAAATACTGATCAATCTTCTGGATATAAGGTAAGTGTTTTTTCCAAACATTAGGTTCTTCTTGATAGTATGCGTCCAAATTAATGGATGGGTGCAAGTTTCTTCGGTAGGATTGTAATTCCTTATGATAATTATCTACTAACATTTTCTTTTGAATACGATATTGAAAGGCAAGTGAAGGATTTCGACTATTTCTTCCTTTTGCTTTTACCATTCCAAGAATTCCTTCTGCTTCCAATTCCAACACTACTTGAGCAAATTCCTCATAGCTACGAATAAATGGCTTTATCACTTGTTCTAATTCAAGCAGTGATACAGTCTTCTTTGGGAATGCAATAAACAATTTTTTTATCTCTTCCAATACACAAACACTTCTTTCATAAGTAATTAAATCTACTATTATTGTACTAGATAATGGTATGAAGGCTAAATATTTTTTTCATAACAAAGTGCCTAACAAAGTGCCAGGCACCTTAAAAAGACATTTGTCCATCGCTGGTACCTGGCACTAAAAAGTGTAAAAGTTTTCACTTAGGACATTCACTAATTGTCCTGTTCACTTGCATTTTGATAGTTTATAAGAAATCTAAACTATAATGGGAGGCTAAGATATAAATAATCAAGCAAAAGAAAAAGCTAATCAATCACACAGTTGCATATGATTGTTTGGCTTTTTTATTAGCTTAAAAACAAGTGGAATGGAGCGGAGAATTACTTCATTTATGGCCAAAATCAAATAGAATCATGGAGTGTTAGGACAAGACTCTTTCATTCATTTTGTCATAACGTAAACAAGGTGTTTAAGTAAAAGAAAGCTTCCCCTTCACTTTACTGCATTATATGGTGCCATCACTTCCAAAGCTTTTTCCACAAGATAATAATGAATGATAGAGAGCATTGCTTTTCCTGCATTTAGCATTGCCCTTTCGTCGAAATCAAATTTAGGATGGTGATGGGGATATGCAGCTCCTAAGTCTTCATTTCCTGCTCCAGTAAAGAAAAGCATACCTGGCTTTTCCTCCAGATAATTGGCAAAATCCTCACTGACTAACAGTGCTGGCACTTCTTCCACGTTCACTTCTGGCAGTGTATCTTTCGTGGATCTGGCAAATATCTCCGTCTCATTCGGATGATTATAAACCCCTGGGACTCCATGGAAATAGTCAAATTCATAATCTGCCTTTGAACTCAAGCATATTCCTTTGATTGCATCATTCATGGCTTCCTCTACTAATTGCTGCACTTCTTTTTCATATGTTCGCACCGTTCCTTTTAATATCGCAGAATCTGCTATTACATTGCTAGCATCCCCTGCATGAATGGAGCCAATAGTCACAACAGCTGTTTTTTGAGGGTTCACTCTTCGACTTACTATGTATTGAAGCTGATTGATCAGCTGACCAGCTACAGCAATAGAATCAATGGTATCATGCGGAGAAGAGCCATGACCGCCTTTTCCTTTAATTTTAATCTGGAATCCGTCTCCTGCTGCTGTTGTATACCCTTTCGTATAAGAAATCGTTCCAGTTGGGATTAAACTCCATAAGTGATTAGCGAAAATGGCATCTACTCCTTCGAGACAATTGTCCGCAATCATTTTTCTTGCTCCACCACCGCCTTCTTCAGCATGTTGAAAGAGGAGCACTACATTGCCAGCTAAGTCGTCTCTATTTTCTTGTAATACCTTACCAACTGCTAACAGGGTGGCAGTATGTCCATCATGTCCACATGCATGCATTACTCCGTCTACTTTTGATTTATACGGGACATCCTTTTCATCCTGAATTGGTAGTGCATCGAAATCTGCTCTTAACGCAATGGTTTTTCCAGGTTGTGTTCCCTTTATATAGCCTATAATTCCTATACCTCCAACATTTACCTTTCTCTCAATCCCATATTCCGATAAAAGAGATGCGATTAGCTTGGAAGTCTTATATTCCTGATTTGATAATTCAGGATACTGGTGCAAATATCTGCGCCATTCCACCATTTTGTCATACATTTCTTCTAATTGTACTTTCCAATTGTTTAGCATAATCCTTCCTCCTTCGTTCTGTTATTTTACACGTTAATACTATTTTAATATTCTTTATATTCTGAATATTAAATTTATAGATAGTATAACGCGAAAAAGTCAAGAATACAATTTTATTTTACGAATGTCGAAGTATTTTTAGTTAGTAAGATTGATATTCATATGAAAAAAATAGGGCAGCACTTTAAAAAGATATGTTTGCCAATAATATAAATAAGAGAATCGGCAAATTGCTGATTCTCCTACTATTTTTATTAACCCTATCTGGTGATAAGCTTGTTATATAATCCCCTGTGCGATCATTGCATCTGCTACTTTAATAAAACCAGCAATATTAGCTCCAGCTACAAGATTTCCTATCGTCGCATAATCCTCTGCTGCTTTTATACTTTTACTATAAATATTTTTCATAATTTCTTGTAATTTTTTGTCTACCTCATCCTGTGTCCAAGCTATTCTTGCACTATTTTGCGCCATTTCTAAAGCAGAGACTGCTACCCCACCTGCATTTGCCGCTTTGGCAGGTGCAAATAACACATTATGATGGATAAAGGTATCAACTGCTTCTAAAGTAGAAGGCATATTTGCCCCTTCCCCTACTGCCTTTACCCCATTGGAGATTAACTTTTCTGCTGATTCTTTATTGAGCTCATTTTGTGTGGCACATGGCAAAGCAATATCGCAAGGAATTCCCCAAATACCAGTAAATCCTTCCTGATAGATAGCCTCTGGATGCTTATTCACATATTCATAGATTCTCTTGTTTTCCTCTTCCTTTAATTGTTTTACTGTATCTAGATTGATTCCATTTGGATCATATACGTAACCACTTGAATCACTGCAAGCTACAACTTTTGCACCTAACTGTATCGCTTTTTCCATGGCATAATTAGACACATTTCCTGAACCAGACACAACTACTGTACTATCTTTAAAACTGAGATCCTGACTTTTAAGCATTTCTTCCACAAAGTACACTAATCCGTACCCAGTTGCTTCTTTACGCCCTAAGCTTCCGCCATATCCGATGCCTTTTCCGGTTAACACGCCTGCTTCGTATGCACCTTTTAATCTTTTATATTGCCCAAACATATAGCCGATTTCTCTTGCACCTACGCCAATATCTCCAGCAGGGACATCGATATCTGGTCCAATATACTTGCTAAGTTCTGTCATAAAGCTCTGACAAAAACGCATAATTTCTTGATCTGATTTGCCCTTAGGATCGAAATCGGAACCACCTTTCCCGCCACCTATCGGTTGACCAGTTAATGAGTTTTTAAAGATTTGCTCAAACCCTAGAAATTTAATAATGCTTGCATTAACAGAAGAATGAAATCTTAATCCTCCTTTATAAGGTCCAATCGCATTATTAAATTGGACACGATAGCCTCGGTTTACTTTTATATTTCCCGCATCATCTACCCAAGGTACTTTAAAGCTAATTAGTCGATCTGGTTCAAGCATTCTTTCTAATACAGCATGTTTAATATATGTTGGATTTTTTTCAAGTACAGGAACTAAAGAAACGAGGACTTCTTTAACTGCCTGCTGGAACTCCTTTTCGTGAGGATTGCGTTGTTGAACTTGAATAAACAACTCGTTAACGTAATCTGTCACGGTTTGTGTTTGAACCTCTTCTTTTTCCTCCAGCACTTTCATCCTTTTTCAGCCCCTAATGTTTTTAATGTTAGAATATTCTCTTTTCTAAAAGATGTTTTTATTTTATAATTTTATAATTAATAGTTTCAATACTAATTTCGGATTGAATTCATGCGTTATGCGCATGAGTGGAAAAGAGTGAAGATATGGAAATAAGACAAATTCAATATTTTTTAGAAGCTGCCAAAAGAGAACATATTACAGAAGCTGCCGATTCTTTGCATGTTGCGCAGTCATCTGTGAGTCGTCAGATTTTTAACTTAGAAACAGAATTAGGAGTAGAACTTTTTATACGTGAAGGGAGAAGCGTAAAATTAACGCCTCTAGGTAATGTTTTTTTTGAACGCATGAAGCAAGTATGGAGTATGATGGAAGACGCAAAAAGAGAAGTAGAGGAGTCCCTTGATCCTGAAAAAGGAACAGTTAGAATCGCATTTCCTATTAGCATGGCTGCTCATACCCTACCCTCCATCATTTATTCTTTTCGCACCCGTTATCCAGAAGCTAAATTCCATATGAGCAATGCCCTATATCACGATCTCATCGATGGAGTAATTAATGGGGAATTTAATTTGGCGATGATTGCGCCAATGCCGAATCGTGAAAAAGAAACTAAAATTAAAGGTGCGACATTATTTACAGAAAATATAGTCGCACTCCTTCCACTTCATCACCCTTTAAGTAAGCAAAAAGAAATCCAGTTAAAAGACCTAAAAGACGACTTTTTCTGTGTTTTGCCTGAAGGATTTGTATTTCGTGATCAAGTAGTTACAGCATGTCTTGATGCAGGTTTTTCACCACAGATTGCATTTGAGGGAAAAGATATTGATGCACTAAAAGGATTAGTATCTGCAGGATTGGGCGTTGCCTTAATGCCTGAAATGACTCTCGTAGATAACACACCACGGTCTACTTGCGTCATCCCCCTTTCAGATAACAATCTCACTCGAACCGTCGGTGTCATTTATCCCACCCATCGAAAACTTCTTCCAACAGAATTATTATTTTATCAGTTTCTTCTGGAGACATACGAAAGATTGAATGAGTTTAAAAAGTAAACAGCAAAAACAGAGTGTCTGACACTGTTAAAAGACATTTGTCTTGATTAGGTGCCTGACACTCTTATTACATTAATAAACTGATTCACTCTTTAATTCTCATATCTTTCATAAATACTACGTATCACAATCGTATTTACATAAGCAATTAAGGAAAAGCCAATAAACATGCAAAAGTATAAAAGGAACAAAAAAGAATAAATCGAAAATACAAAGGTTATAACAGGAATCATCGTCGTAAATATTAGGACTGTAAATGTTTTAATTGGATGTAAAAATGCAATCTTCCATGTATTTATGATAGAATTTTTTATTGAATTTTCAAATCTAGCGACATATGGAAAGATAAAGGTGAACAATAGTAAGTAAGCAAAAGTAAAAATAATGAGACTTAGTTTAACCAGCAATGACAAACTCCCTGTATATAGATTAAGGAAATAATAATCCAAGGAAAGGATAACACCTACTGCCAATACAATCATCCATATGATTGTACTTTGTTTGAAATTCTTTTTAAACGAATCGATGAATCCTTTGATGATAGAAACATCCTCATTTCTTACCATCTTCATTGTTATGGAATACATTGCTGTTATGGAAGATCCCATTGTAACAATTGGCAAACAACTGATAAGAAACACAGCATTTAAAACAAACAAATCAACTATTTTTGCTAAAAATCGATAAATGGGTCCATTCCATTCAAAAATATCATTCACCGTTTATCCATTCCTTTCTTAAATTATAGAGGTTATCTAGTTTTATAGATGTTGATACAATATTTGTTTTTTAATTGATACCCTCTTAATCTACGTTTGAAATATCACTTACTATTCCTTGACAGATCCGACTACAATTCCTGTAATAAAATATTTTTGTAGCATTGGATAGATTAATAGCAATGGGACACAGGAGACAACGATTTTGGCAGCATTAAGATTCTTGTTGGAAACTTCTCCTGCATTTGCTAAAGCACTTGAGGTTGCACCTGCTTTTAGCATATCTTCAATACTAATGGTTAGTGATTGTATATAGGTCATCAACGGATAATTGGATACTTTTGTCATATAAATTAATCCCGAGAAGAAATCATTCCAATTACCCACTATACTAAATAATGCAACCGTTGCTAAAGCTGGCATAGAAATCGGTATATATACTTTTATTAATACTTGTAACGGATTCGCACCATCCATTATGGCTGCTTCTTCTAATGATTTCGGTACACCTATAAAAAAGTTCATGACAAGGATGATGCTAAACACCTGCACTGCTCCAGGAAGCACTAATGCCCATATTGTATTTAGCATATCAAGATTTTTTACAACCAAATAGGTGGGAATCATTCCTCCGTTAAAAAGCATTGCAAAGATAAGTAAATTCATATAGATTCCTCTACCCCTAAACTCTCTTTTTGATTTAGAAAGAGGATAAGCCATTGTTACAATTAACACCATATTTATCACCAGTGATAAAAATACTCTTTGAACGGAAATACCAAAAGACCGCCAAAATTGTCCATCTTCCATGATCATTTTATATGCCTCAAATGTTGTATTAATTGGTGTAAGGCCAACTTTATTACTTGCTACTGCATCACTTCCACTAAAAGAAATCGCTACAATATTCCATAATGGAAGCAAGCAAGTCAGAGCAAGGAAAATGACGATTGCATAAATAGTAAATCGACCGATTCGTGCAGAAAAGCTTTTATTCTCTATCATGCGTTCTTCCCTCCTAGAACAATTTACGATCTGTAAATCTTTTAGCAGCATTATTTGCAGATAAAATTAAAATAATTCCTATCACCGATTTAAATAATCCTACTGCTGTACCAAAGCTATACTCGCGTCCCATTAATCCCACTCTGTAGACATAGGTATCTAATATGTCCCCTGATTCGTATACCATTGGTGAATAAAGATTATATACTTGATCAAATCCTGCATTTAATACATTAGGCAGACTTAATACAGCCAACAATAGAATAATTGGCAACATACCTGGAAGTGTAATATGCCAAATTCTCTTCCACCAATTGGCTCCATCTATGCTTGCAGCTTCATGAAGCCCAGGGTCAATAGCCGTTAGCGCTGCTAAATAAACAATCGAATTATATCCAAACTCTTTCCATACATCAGTCCCAATCATCAATGGTTGGAAAAGTGTATTACTCCCAAGAAAATTCAGCTTCTCTATGCCCAGGAAAGCTAGGATTTGATTAATCGTTCCATCCAGACTAAACATGTTTACTACAACAGTTGCAAGTACTACCCATGAAAGAAAATGTGGCAAATAAACAATCGTTTGGATAGATTTTTTTAGTATTTTCATTCTGATTTCATTTAATAAAATCGCAAAAACAATTGCCAATAAGGAACCTAATACTATTTTTCCGAGTGCAATAACTATCGTATTTCTGAACAGTTTACTTATATCAGGTAGAGAGAACATATACTTAAAATGTTCGAAACCAACAAATTCTGAGCCTGAGATTCCTTTTGCAGGCACATAGTCTTGAAACGCCATAATAACACCAAACATTGGTATAAAAGTAAAAATAAGCAAAAAAATCATACCAGGAAGTAGCATCGAATGATAAAACAACTCTTCTTTTGTTACTATTTTTTTTGAATACTTCTTGTTGCTAGTTGGTAATGTACTTTTTTCATTTTCTGCTTTTACATGTGGTTGCTGAAACATAACATCCCCTCCTTACTTTGCAGCTGTTCTAACAATGACTTCTCTAATTACAGAAGGATACCCACTATTAGAACAGCTAAGTTTATATTCTATTTGTTCGCTAACTCCTCTTTAATTTCAGCAGCAATTTCATCTCCGCCTTGTTTCTTCCAATTTGCAACAAATGTATCGAAATAATCTAATGGTTTATTTCCTGTCACAATTTTAATGAAATCTTCTTCTTCCAATTTCAATAGGTTAGCACCCTTCTTTTCCATCGTTGGAGTGCTTCCAAAGAATACTGGAGTAGTCCAATTAAATTGCTCTTCTTTAGTAAACTTATCAATCATGCTCATACCTAGCATTCTAGAATGATATTTTGCCCATTCTGACGTCTCTGCACCTTCTGGATTCTCTTGATAAGCCATAACGCTTTGCGCATCAATTTTTAAACCTGCAGTAGGAATGTCATCAATAGAAATTTTCCCATCTACTGCTTCTTTAATATATTGATACTCATCTACTATATTTGTTGATTTATATACTTCAATGTTAAATGGTCTAGTTGAGCCGTCTACAGCTAATTCACCATACTTATAGATTTCTGGATAATCCTTTTGTAAATCATCTGCATTAATTATTTCATCATAAAATAAATTCAATATTTTGATTGCTAATTCTGGATGCTCATAATCTTTACGTACAACCATGAATTGTCCAGTCGGGTTATTATGGAATACATTTACTTTGCCGTTTTCTCCTTCGATTGCATAAGCAGCAAACTCAGCATTCTTATCCATCCCTCTCACTGTTGACAATCCCCAGTCCGGTATATGCCAAGGCCCTGTTATAATTCCCGTTTGGCCATTTGTAACAAGTGCCATAATATCATCCCAAGTTCTTGTACCAAACTGTGGATCGATGATACCTTTTTTAAACCAATCTGCCATTACTCCTAAAGCTTGTTTCGTCTCTTCTGTTGTAGAACCATTCACGATATTTCCTTTATCATCTTCTAACCACATACGAGGATGGGCATTAAAAACTCCAGCAATGCTAGTCATATTCAGACCACTACCCCCGTAATCACCCGCATTTAACCATGTAGCAAATGGAATTCCTACTGGATTTCCGGTGCCACCTGGATCATTTTCAATAAATGCTTTAGCTGTACGCTCCAATTCGGCTATAGTGATTTTGCTATCTCCGTCACTATCTAATTTAACCCCTAGTTTTTCCATCCAGTCTTTTCTAATCCAAACCATATTTGGCGCAGAGTCTCCAATGGTTGCTGGAATCGCCATTAGTTTCCCGTCAAATGTCGCATCCTCTAGACTGCGGTTATCATAAGTTCCATAAATATCCTTAATGTAATCGCTTGCATTTTCATCATAAACATCTGTCAAATCAGCAATTAGGTCATTTTCTACTAGCTCTTTTAGCTCTTCACGACTATCAACACGCATCATATCTGGCAACTCACCAGATGCAATAGCAAGTGCTACCTGACGACCATAATCTTCCCCTTCTGCTTCGAATTGATCCACTATCTTTGCATTTAATTTTTCTTCTACTAAACGTGTATAAGCATTATTTTCATATGTGTCGCCTTCAGGTAATTTAGAATTGGCAGCTGTTACACGTCCCATCGTTATAATTGTTTTCCCATCTTCTGTTTCGCTTTCTCCTGATGAAGAATTATCCATGCATGCTGCTAGTGATAGAGTTAGCGATGTTGCCATTAATCCCATTGCTGCGCGTTTCATTAACGTTTTGTAATTCATAAAGTCCCCTCCTATGGTCTATTTCTAAAAAAAATATCGTATAAGTTTGCCCAGCTTATTTTAAGCATAGTTAAAGTCTAATGGATTTTGAGAAGCAGGAGTATATTAAATAAACCGTTTTCATGTACTTTTTTCCGGAAATTTTTCCAATTCAACATCGAGTTAAAAATCAATATGTTATAATCAACTAGAATTTTGTGCAGGAGGTATCATTATGTTTCGAATTTTAATAGCAGACGATGAAAAGGACGAACGAAGTGTCATCCGTTTTCTCCTTAATAAATTCCAGTTCGAACTCGATATTATAGAAGCTGCCAATGGAAAAGAGGCTGTTCAGTTATTAGAAAAAGATTCAATAGATATTCTTTTCACTGATGTAAAAATGCCTTTTGTAAATGGCATAGACTTAGCTGCAAAAGCAAAGGCACTAAATAAAGATATTCAAATTATATTTTTTAGTGGACATGACGATTTCAACTTTATCAAAAAGGCTCTATCGTTGCGAGCTGTTAATTATATATTGAAACCTGTAAGCCCGAATGAATTAAAACAAACAATGGCATCTGTTATCGAAAATATGGAGCAAAGAAGTTTGGAGTTAAAGCAAAAAGAAACGAATATCACTTTTCTTAAAAGTCATATACTATATCGGCTTTTAAATGGTACATCAATAGATGCTCTAATTAATGAATACCCTTTCATCAATATGGATTATTTAAAGGAATATTATCGAATGATACTCATTCAATTTGAAGAACCCTTTTTCGATAAATTACTTAAAGAAGAAACGTCCCTCTTTTTTGCTCAACTCAAACAATGCATGCAAGGGAATTCTTTTGATTATCTACATCTTAACCCTGATCAACTATTATTACTATTTACTGAAAAGCTTGAGCAAAAAAATATAAAGGAACTAGCCAGAAAAATTCATCAGGAGATTCTTTTATCGTTTAATATAATTGGATATATATCTATAAGTGAAGAAATTGCTTTACCGGAGAAAATTCCTGCACGATTTAAACAGATGGAAAATTACTTAGAAGATCGATTCTTTTATAAAGAAAACTATATTTATCCCATTGATTCAAATAAATTAGGATCCAATGACTATTTAGAACAGGACGAAGATCTCCTTCAAGCAATACAGAGAGCGATACAATATGTGGATACGTTCAGCTTTAACAAAAATATAGATACTCTCTTTCATAAATATAATAAAAAAAATCAGCTTTCCCATATTTATGTCCGGTTCTTATTTTCAAGATTGTTTCAAATTTTATGTCATGAATTGCCGCAATACAAGGAATCTATTCTAAATGAAAAAATCTCCGCTATCTATTCTTGTACACATTTTTCTGAAATAGAAAAAATAGTAGAAGAAGTAAAACTAAATATTCTAACCAGGCTCGAAGAAAAAGAACAATCTTCTAAACATGTCATTCATATTGTAAAGCAATATATCAATGAACATTATCCAGAGGATTTAAGTCTGAATCTTCTTGCTGATAAGGTGTATCTATCCCCTCGCTATTTAAGCGAAGTATTTATTCAAGAAACTGGGTCTGGAATAAATAAATACATTAAACAGATTCGGATGGATTCTGCCAAAAATCTGTTGGTCCATACAAATATGAAAATTAATGATATTTGCAAGCAAGTAGGCTATCAAAATTTCTCCTACTTTGTCCGAAGCTTCCGAGAGAACTTTGGCCTAAGTCCTGAAAAATTCCGACAATCACATAGAGATGCGAAAGAGAAGAATGAAAAATGAAAAAGCTAATCCAATGGTTTAAAGATTTAAGATACCGTAGGAAAATACTAATCATTTGCTTATTATCTAGTCTATTACCTGTCACTGTATTAGGTTGCTATTGCTATTTTCAAATACAAAACCTATTAATCAGTCGAGAAAATGAGGTTTTGGAAGAATCCTTACATCAGACTATTCTTAGTTTAGATTACAAAATTAATTCTTATAGTGATGCAATGAGCCAGATTGTTTGGAATGAAAATTTAAAGAACGGGTTAACTGCCACTTATGATAATACATATGAAATGTATATCATGTATCGTGATCATCTGACACCACTAATCCTTAATGTGAAAAATTTACAAACAGATATTAATCGTATCACTGTATACAGTAATAATAACACCTTGTATCCACATGGAACATTTCTACGACCTCTCACAGATGTAGAAGAATCAGACTGGTTCCCATATGTTATTAATAGTGCTTCCGTACACTTGACCGCTTCCGCTGATAAACGCCGATTTGTAATTGTGAGTAAAATATTCGATTATAACGAAAATAATAGAAATATAGTTTATATGGACATTGATTATCAATCAGTCTTTAGTCCATTGTCCCATATATTTGAGGATTCTTACGGACTCATTATATTAGATGAAAACAAGCAACCAGTCTTTACCCATCAAGGCTTTAATGAGAATGACGAATCTCATCCATTAACAACGGAAGAATTGATAAATAAAATCACTGATGGTTCACTAAAGGACAAGTATGTTTATAAAAAAACTAGTTTTCAATCGAACCAATGGACTGCCTATTTATATAGACCTTTAGAGATTGTTTCTAAATCTACTACCCCTATCATGACTTTGGTTATTATCGTGATTGTTTTATGTATTATTATTCTCTATCTATCTATTTATTTTCTTTCGAAGGTGGTTGTTCGCCCATTAGAACTACTTGCTGCCAATATGAAGCAAATTGAAGAAGGTGATTTAATTGTAACTGTAACCCCATCCTCTAAGGATGAAATTGGAGATGTAATTGGCCAGTTTGGTAACATGGTGTATGAGCTTGAAGATATGATTAATGAAGTATACAAAAGTAAAATTGCCAAGCAAGAATATGAAATGAAAGCATTACAAGCACAGATTAATCCGCATTTCTTTTATAATAGTCTTTCCCTTATTAACAGTAAGGCGATTCTTGTAGAACAAGAAGAAATTAGTGAGATGGCGCAGCTACTCTCCACATTTTATCGGACCACGTTAAATAAGGGAAAAAATACGATAACGGTTAAAGATGAGCTAGCAAATACCGTATCTTATATGAAAATACAACAAATGATGCATAGTAATTCCTTTGATATTTCTATTGATGTAGATAATCAAATTCTTGATTATTCAATGATTAATCTACTGCTTCAACCCTTAGTAGAAAATGCCATCAATCATGGAATAGACCATAAAGTGGATATCGAAAAAGGTAAGGTAACAATTATCGGAAAACAAACAGATACTTACTTGATAATTACTATACTTGATAACGGGCCAGGAATGAATCCAGAAGTATTAGATAACATTCTTACTACCAAAACAAAAGGGTATGGAGTACAAAATGTCCACAATCGGATAAAGTTAACCTATGGGGAAGAATATGGTCTGTTCTATACAAGTGAGTTGGGGAAGGGAACTTCAGTAGACGTTCGGATACCAAAATTCTTTTAGAAAATTCAAACAAAAAGCACCTGATACCATAAAAGAAAGAACGCTAAGTTCATTTGTGGTTTCGGGTCCTTTTTATTTATTCCTCTAATCTATCTATCACCATATATACATTGTACCAACTTATCCTTTCCCCTTCTCCTTCATCTCCCTAATACACGAATAACAATACCCCAGCTCCCGCTCAAATTTATACCACTTTTCACACTTCAAGCATTTTTTATGTAAAACTTCGTTTATCAGTAAATCATAACCATAGTATGTCATTACTTTTTCGATTTTCATTGTATCTGCCCCTTTCTTTTCATCACCCTCTGCTAAATTATGCAATCGCTTGAAATAGGTGATAGCCCAAAAGGATTTTTTCTGCAAAAAAAGGGGATTAACCTGTTTATAAAAGAAATGCACTCCAATACTTTAAATCAGAGTGCATTTCTTTCACTTTATTAATGCTGTTTATTAGGCAGTTTTTCTTCTGGATGTCCTTTGCCATGCTTTTTGTTTTTCTCTTGCTTCTTTTGATCATTTTTCAATTTTTTAACAAACTGATTCGTATCTTCCATTATTATCCCTCCTACAAATGTTCATGTTATTTTATCCCATTATCAAACTTTACATTCTTTCAAATTCTTTCTTTTCTCTGGGGCATACATTGTAAAACGAATATTTAGCAAAATAAAAAAATTCCTTTCTCTTTGGATTAGCGTCACATGCTCAGTCTATTTCAATAGCTCTAGTTACTTGTTTGCCACAATTTTTACAGTTTTCTTGTAAAGCAATGGCAATTTTTGTTTCTTCGCTTAAATAATATTCTATTTGAACGATATCAATGCAGGAACTCCTCCATACATTTCTTATTAATTCACTAAACTCTTCACCTTCGCCACCCCTAGGGCATAATGATCAAAGAATATATTCTCAACCATTTCTCCTTGTGACTCTTCACAATCCACAATTACGATTACTTCTGAATGAATTCCCTTTAACAATCGCTTTCTCTTTTTTATAACTATTTCTGTAAAAAAGCGAATCCCAACTCCAATAAAAAAACCAACCGCTGCTCCTATAAGCCCCCAATAAATCGGTCCTAATCTAAGCTTAAACCCTATACTTGCCCCAATAACAGAAAAAGCAGTAGCTAGTGCTGCTCCAATATCAATAAGAGAGGTTCCATCTGAGCGATGAATATTATCAAAAAGTTTACGTTCTCCTGTTTGATTATCTAAAGGAAGAATAAATATACTCTCCTTCTTAATCCCCTTTTTTTCTAGCGTACTAATAGCCATTTCTATAAAACTCGAATGTTCAAATGTTGAAAATACTTGCATTATGACTTCACCTTTTGCCCTTTTTATACTTTAAATGACGATGATTGATAATTTTCTTTAAAATAGAAGCGCTGTTCTTTATCATAAAGTTTATTGTTTTCCACGGTGTTTATATAAGAATCAAATATAGCAAATCCATAAATCGACGGGAAAAACAACAACCATTCAGCATCTAATGCCGATGTAGCTTGTTTTATTTCCCCTAAAAATAATAGGGAAATGGCTTCAAGTCCATGAGATAAATAAAAAAATACTACCACCCAAATAATCACAAAAAATGCAGTGACAATTCTATGTATGTATAATTGACCTAATCCTGGCATAAAAAGTGACCATATAATTGCCATAACAGGATTTCTCTTATCGAGATAGTTGATTTCCATTACACCGATACTAAAAGAATTGAACCGATGCTCCTCCCGCTCTGCCAATACAAACACTTTATTCAAATCTACTGTCGTTCGATAGCTATCCCAAATCGCGAAGATATATACTGGAATATAAATGAGCAGCCATCTTGTATCAAGAACTTCTTTAGCCTTGTCAATCTCTCCTTGAAACGAATAAATCATAGCTAAATTCAAATGACTGTTAACATTAACTATTACTTCCCAAATAAATAAAACAAACCCTCGTAGATATTTTGATAAAAGAAGATGTCCGAATCCAGGAAAAGCAGCACTCCACCACCCTATGATATAAGGATTTCGCAGGTGAATTTGTGTCGTTCCGAGAACACTAACATGCGCCCTAAACCTTCTAGCTGTATTGTCATTTGTAAAATTATCCATAATTAAATTCACCTTGTTTTCCTTCATATATTACAAAGGAATAATAACTTGGTGTTATTTTTGTCTAAAATATGAAAGTTCATCCATGATTTAACTTTTTTAGTACAATAGAACTAAATTATACTAGTGAAATGAAACTAAAACACCATTGGAATTTTATGCTAAAATATATCTTAGAAATAAAACGAACTTCACAAAGGGGAGAACGAAATGTCTCAAGCATTAATATTTGATATGGATGGCACGCTTTTTCAAACAGATAAAATTTTAGAAATATCCCTTAATGATACTTTTAATCACTTGCGCTCTCTTCATTATTGGGAAGGAGCTACCCCCATTCAAACATATCGTGAAATTATGGGTGTTCCATTACCGATCGTTTGGGAAACATTATTACCTAATCATTCTATCGAGGTAAGAGAACAAACGGATGCTTATTTTCTTAAACGATTGGTTACAAATATAAAGAATGGAAAAGGTGCATTATACCCAAATGTAAAAGAAATTCTCTCCTATTTGAAAGAAAATAACTTTTCCATTTACGTAGCTAGTAATGGCTTAATAGAATATTTACATGCCATTGTAGAATTCTATCAATTAAATAATTGGCTTACAGAGACATATAGTATTCAACAAATTGCATCACTGAATAAATCAGATCTTGTTCGTAGTATCATAGCCAAACACGGAATAACTAGTGCTGCTGTTGTCGGTGACCGACTTTCTGATATTAAGGCTGCCAAAGAGAATGGACTAATTTCTATCGGCTGTAATTTTGATTTTGCTAGAGAAGATGAAATTAGCCAGGCTGCTATCGTTATTGATGATTTATTGGAGTTAAAATCAATTATACCGAAATTATTCACCTATCCAGTTAACGAACTTCTACATAATATATAAGAGATTAATAGGACTAGGACTAATAATCCTACTGCGGAATCTATAAAGCTATAGAACAAATAGCTGCCTTATTTGGCAGCTTAGCTATTAAACATATTGTTCCTTATTATCAAATTGCATCCCGTTTCAATTCTTTACAATTTCAGCAATACTCATAAAGCTGTTTGTGCGAATCCCCCATAAATCAACGTTTCCAATAAATTCGTAATTTTGTTGACTTAACAATGTTTCTAAGCTTTCTTTCCGTTCCTCATAGGGCAATTTGTATTCATCTATTAAATGCGCTTCGTCTCCTACTATTTCATAATAACTAAATAAAATGGAGTAACCCATCAAAACTATCTCCCCTTTTTCCCATCGTACAATGTATTCAATTAAATACATTAATTTATTTCTATACAAAACATAGATTTTCATATTTATGTTACTTAGTATAATGTTGTAAAGTAAACTGAATATAAACTTCTAAAAATTTATTTTCAGTTTACATTTTGCTTTTAAAATTAGGATAACTTATAGCTATGGAGGCATTTGATGTTTAAAATATTAGTGGTGGAAGATGACAAAAATACAAGAAAATTAATGTGTGCTGTCTTAAAACAGTATGGGTATCAAACTTTTGATGCTCAAGATGGAATGGAAGCTCTTTGTATGATGGAAAAAGAACATGTTGATTTAGTAGTTCTTGATTTAATGATGCCGAAAATGGATGGCTATGAATTAACGCGACAGCTTAGACAATCATGGGAGACTCTCCCTATATTAATGGTTACTGCAAAACAAGAACCAAAAGATAAAAGGAAAGGGTTTCTTGTCGGTACCGATGATTATATGACTAAACCTGTGGATGAAGAAGAAATGGTGCTTCGTATTAAAGCTCTTTTACGGAGAGCTAAAATTGCTAATGAACATAAGCTTACAGTGGGTAAAACGGTACTTGATTATGATGCACTTACCGTATCCCGGGGTGATCTCGTTTTTACGTTGCCACCTAAAGAATTTTTCTTATTGTTCAAACTACTATCCTATCCAAATATGATTTTCACACGCATTCAGCTCATGGATGAGATTTGGGGGATGGAATCTGAAACAGATGATCGCACACTTAATGTTCATATAAACCGGTTAAGAGACCGGTTGCGAGATATTCCAGAATTTGAAATTGTGACTGTTCGCGGACTAGGCTATAAGGCAGTGAAAACAGGATGAGAGATTTCTTTACCAAACGATTAAGTCTTGCTATCACATTAGTTATGTTTGTCTTTAGTGTAATGGTTGCAACGGTATTGGTAGCTGCCATGATTACTTTTGCCTTACAGCATTTAGGAATTATCTCAAAGAATAGTCAGCTTCCTTTATTTCCCTTAGTCGCTTTTTTAGGCTTCTGTATATTACTTGGAACTTCCTTAACAGCCTTTCTCAGTAAAAAGGCATTAAACCCTATTCGAACCGTAATCGATGCTACACATAAAGTTGCTGATGGTGATTTTACGGTGCAAGTAAACATAAAAGGAATAGGAGAATTAGAAGAATTATCCCAAAGCTTCAATAAAATGACTCAAGAGCTTTCCGGAATTGAAACATTACGAAGTGATTTTGTAAATAATTTTTCACATGAATTCAAAACCCCTATTGTATCTTTACGTGGGTTCGCAAAATTACTAAAAGAAAATAATTTAACAGAAGAAGAGCGACAAGAATACCTAGATATTATCATAACCGAGTCGGAGCGGTTAGCGGCACTTTCTACAAATGTACTGGCACTTTCAAAGTATGAAAATCTTGAAATTATTACCGATAAAGCGCCATTTCGATTGGACGAGCAAATACGAAAAACAATCGTCTTAATGGAACCAAAATGGGCTGCCAAAGAAATTAATATTAACGTCGAACTAGATGAAGTGACCTATAGTGGCAATGAAGATTTAACGCAACAAATTTGGTTAAACCTTTTGGATAATGCTATTAAGTTTTCAAATGGTGGGGGCTTGATACAAATAACCCTTACAAAGACAAAGGAAGAAATTTGTTTTATAATCCAAGATAATGGATCTGGTATGGATAAGCATACAAAAGCACATCTCTTCGATAAATTTTATCAAGGAGATACCTCTCATTCCAAATCAGGCAATGGGCTAGGATTAGCACTTGTAAAGCGAATTGTGCAACTATGTCATGGAGAGATTTATGTTGAGAGTGAAAAAGATTGTGGTAGCATCTTTATCGTTCGAATATAAGTACTTCCCTCTTTCCTTTTGCTTTTTCCATAGACAAGAGAGATATTTTAATAGTGAAAATTTATGTTTTTTATAAAAAAGAAACAGGCACCAATTGCTTTGGTACCTGTTTTTTCTCTCTTCAATATTATCCCCAAATTTCTTTTGCCACATCAACAATGTATTTCAATTTATTCCATTGCTCTTCTTCTGTCAATTTATTTCCATGATGAGTGGAAGCAAATCCACATTGTGGACTGATACAAATCTGCTCAAGAGAAACGTACTTAGAAGCTTCTTCTACACGTGCTTTGATAGCTTCCTTATCTTCTAATTCTCCACTTTTTGAAGTGAATACTCCTAAAACTACTTGCGCTCCACCATTTGGTACAAACTCAAGTGGTTTGAAACCACCAGAACGTTCATCATCATACTCTAAGAAGAAACCATCTACTTTTTCCTTGGCAAAGAAGCTAGGCGCAATTTTGTCATATGGACCTTCAAATGCCCAAGTAGATTGATAGTTTCCACGGCATAGATGTGTTGTAACGATTAAATCTTCTGGTTTTCCTTCTAGAACACCATTAACTACACGTAAAGCTAAATCGATTAATTCTTGTCTTTCTAACTCACTTTTTGCAAATGGTAATTCTGGAGCACAAAGTCCTGCAATATAAACATCGTCAAATTGTAAATAACGACACCCAGCTTCATAAAATGCTTGAACTGCATCACGATATGCTTGGATAACATCGTTTGCATAATCTGCAAGCTCCGGATAGATTTCTTCATTACGAATTCCTGCATTGAAAAATTGATTTGGACTTGGGATTGTCATTTTGGCAACGGCACGATCTCCCACAATCTCATAAAATTCCTTGAAATCTTTAAGATGAGGATGATCAGAATTAAAAGATACTTTTCCTGTAACTCGTACGTCATATGCTTCTGTTTCAACCCCATTAAATTTATAACCGTGGTCAGGTACATAACCTTCTACACCATTTAAATGCTCCATGAAATCAGTATGCCAGAAGCGACGACGAAACTCACCATCTGTAACTGCTTGAAGACCAACTTCTATTTGTTTATCGACAATTCGTTTGATTTCTTCTGTTTCTACTGCACGTAGTTCTTCTGCAGTAATAACTCCATCAGCAAACTTCTTTCTAGCATCATGAATTGATTGTGGACGAAGCAAACTGCCTACATGATCTGCTCTAAATGGTGCCTTAATAATCGTTTTTGTCATTTGAATCCTACCTCCGTAAATTTCTTCTCTCTTTTTTTTGTTTGGATTTTTCTAAAAAACAAATTATTATGTATAGAAAAATCTCCTTTGTGGATCATACATAACTAATTTCCACACCTTGCTTAGTTATAAATAAATGTAACATGAAAACAAGCATTCGGAAACACACAAAATTTTAATTCTTGTGATTATTTAAAACTTTTCTAGTAATTCTACACTATTTCGAAAAAGAATACTAGAAGAAACAAAAAATAGACGCAAGCTACTATTTTGTTATAATAGCTGACGTCTATTTTTTATCATTTTATGTTTTAATATTCAAATCATGATGCAAGGATTCAGATGGAATAGGATTAATCGGAACTTGTCCTTTCGGAACTGGTTCTTTTACATAAACGAAGTCACCTGTACCATCTTGTGCACTTCCTGTTGCCCATAAGCCCTCAGAAGAAGCATCTCCTTCTGATAGATTCCAAAATTCATAAGCTTCTGGTTGCGATTCTTTTTCTGCTTCTGGTGGGAAAGTTGCTGGAACGACCACTCCATTTTTCGCTTCTAGTTCCTCAATTGCAGCCATCCATTGATATTGGTGGTAGCGGTCACGGGCTAACATTTTTCTAAATGTTGCTTTAACTCCCTCATCTGTTGTCATATGGTACAATCTTGCCACCTGCAGACGGCCTTGGCTTTCTGCGTGAAGATTGGAACGCATATCTGCTAATAGGTTACCACTTGCTACAATATAAGATCCATTCCACGGTACCCCATTAGAGTTTGTAGGCATACCACCCAAACCACTTACTAGCAGATGCTGTGGATTAATTCCACCCATAATGGCTGCAACTGCTGGATCTTTTGCAGCCTCCGCTTGATCCTCAGGTGACGCTCCATCTAGAAGCTGACTTATAAGAGAGCAGAGCATTTCCACATGTCCAATTTCCTCTGTCCCGATATCCATTAGCATATCCTTATATTTTTCTTCTCCTCTACAGTTGAAACCTTGGAAAAGATATTGCATCATAACTGTCATTTCCCCGAATTGCCCTCCAAGTACCTCTTGGATTTGACGTGCTAACATTGGATCTGGATTGTCCACTTTCACTTCAAACTGTAATTCCTTTTGATGACGAAACATGATATCTCCTCCTTATGACTTTTCGTATTTACTGTTCGATTAAGATGTACCCCGGATTACATAAGAGTAAACTGCGGGAAATATTTCCAAGCAAAAAGTTCCAGGTGCTAAAATGCCTCCTGGAACTTTTTTCTCTTATAATTTTCTAATATAGTAACTTCCTCCGTTTTTGCATCAAAAAGAAGTATTTTCATTTAAGTAAAACGCTTATATTTAAGAATAAAGAACCATTGCTAATCAGCTATATAATAACTGGATTATTTACTGCATTAGTATTGGTTGCGATTAGTCCTAGTGTACTCAATCCAGAGCCTGGTATCGCTATTTTAACTGGAACTGCTATATTCCCTTTAACAAATTCGGCCATCATTTCGATTCCAGCTGGTTTCTTAGGAGCATTTATTGGAACATCACTATCCAATAAACGGGATGAGAAGAAATACGCAGAAGTTATTGTTAAAGCTAATACGGGGATGAAGTGAAAATATAGCGCTGACATTCCATAACTTATTGTACAGGAAAGTCAGTCCATTGCTTTCCCGGGAAATAAAATGATAAAAACTGTCAATAATCGATTTTATCCTACTTTTTCCGCATACTCCTCTAACTTAGTTGATTACTTATTATATTTTTGAAGGCAATAACGTTTTCCCACGTCCAACATCAAAGTAACTCAAATATAGAATAAGATGGGAAAAGTAGAAATAGTAAGAAGATAAATTTATTTTTTCATACAGAATAAGCTCCCCTTTTTTCCTTGACCTTAAATGAAGTTGCCTCATAAATTCGAGACAACTTCTTCTACAATAAAGCAATTAATGCATATTATTATTCATTTGCTGTTGCATCGGCATACCTTGAGCAGGAGCAAATCCGTTTAAAATTTGCTGCATATCTTGTGCTGCTAATTGTGGCACTTGATAATAATGATGCTTGTTTTGATATAAGGAAACTTCATAAGCCATTTCAAGACAGTTTGGTATAGACGCGGCAATAACACGGCGTACTACTGGATTGGTTGTCTCTGAGGCTGCCATCGTTTTCATAGAAGCAGTTCCCTTAAGTGCATTTAGCATTGCTGCTGCCACATGTTGATCACTTATTTCCGTAACATTTTGAATTGGTTTAGATGGTGGCATTTGCGTCATACCAAAGATGAAATCATTATTTTCTTTCATCATATATGGCTCAGTTCTCTTAGCAGGGGATTGTCCTGTTTGAAAACACTGTAATGTTAAATTATATTCTTCTTGGATAAATTGAGATTGTCTGTTATGGATATCACGTAATTCAGGATCCTGAATATGCCCCCCTAACAGTTTATATAAATTTAATGTATTTATTGCACCAGCCAAAACTTCATGAACATCGAACATTTCATGCCCACCATGATTCATTGCTTGGGGAACTTGTCCTGTTTGTATATTTTGGTGTACTTGCTGTCCATTTTCTAACATATAACGTCCTCCTTTTCTAATATAATAAACAACAGGATTAGTATGATAAAACCACATTAAACTATTCGTTTAAAAATAAAACATAATATGGCAATACATATGGTTTGGTTTCTAAAAACATGGATTATTTTCTTATTTTAATCCATCCTAACAATTAGGAGGAGGTGTTATAATGCCAAGAGATCAAGTACATGTTAACGTGGATCCTAATATGGATGGGCCAAGAGAGGGAGTAATTGCTGATGCTGATGGAGACCAATTAGGTATAAGTAGAGACACTGGCGCAGAAACAACTGCCTTTCATGTGAAGCAATTAAAAAAAGACCCTGAATTGGCAAAATTTAACCAAACATTTAAACAATAATTTATAGAAAAAGAATTTGTAAAACTTAGGAATCATATGGAGGTAGAAATGAGTAGCTATTTAGATAAAGTGGTCACAAAAGTAAGAGATACTTTCGCTCATGCAACTGATTCAGTTCGCAAAAGTTTCCTCAACCTAACTGGAGAAGCTTCTGTCTCCATTAATCAGCTTGCAGCTTTTATAAAAGATCATAAGGAAACAAAAACAGAATGCAAATATTTATTGGGGAATTATTATTATTTTAGCCATTTGCAGGAAAATGGCATTCATTACTATTTAGAGACAAATGGCAATTATATTTTACAGTTAGATGCTAGCACAAAGGATCAGATTCTTATTGCCTATCGTTCTTACAAGGACAAGTTGTCTTTAAATTCCCCCATTAAATTCCCCAAAATATATTAAAAATAACAAAAAAACAGGATAGCATGAATTGATCTCGCTTCCTGTTTTTTAATATAGCTTAGACTATTTTCCCTTCCCAGCTCTGCATCCCACCAACCATATTTACTACATGAAAACCATTTTCCGATAATAATTGGGCTGCCTGACTACTTCTTCCACCAGCTTGACAAACGATATAATATTCTATTTGCTTATCTAATTCATGCATACGAAATTCAAGTAAGCGTAAAGAGATATTCATTGCGCCAGGAATTTTTCCTGTAGCCACTTCAGCTGGTTCACGAACATCAATAATGGATACGTTCTCCCCGCTGGATAGTTTACGATTTAATTCCTTTGGTGTAATTTCCTTCATACTATTATTCCTCCCAAAAATATTTTTAGCTACTTTAGATAAATAAATTCACATGCCCATCCTCTGCTTCCGCTAAATAGGCAGCTACACCAGCATACTCTATTCCGTCCAACAGCTCTTCTTCTTTTAATCCAAGTAAGTCCATTGTCATGGTACAAGCAACAAGGTTTACATTCTGCTCTTGTGCCAATGCAATTAATTGGGGGAGTGTCATCGCATGATGTTTATCAATAATATGCTTAATCATTTTCTGGCCAAATCCTGCATAATTCATTTTGGATAAACCCATTCTCTCCGCCCCCCTTGGCATCATTTTGCTAAAAAGCTTTTCTAAAAATCCTTTATTTATTTGGACCTTTTCTTCCTTTCGAAGTGCATTTAGTCCCCAAAAGGTATGAAATATCGTTACTTCATGATCATAAGCAGCTGCACCATTCGCAATAATATATGCGGCCATTGCTTTATCATAATCTCCGCTAAATAGTACAATCGTTGTTTTCTTTGTCATTGTCCCACTCCTAGTCATTTACCTTTACCCCTATAGGTATTATACATACTAAAAATAATAAGCTCTATTATTCTAGAGCCTATCCCTTTTTATCATCTACTCTTTACTAACAGGTTAACAGCTTCTTTAATAACCTCATCCATTCTTTCGCCGTTTTTTTCTGCTTCTACTACACAATCTACTAAGTTAGTGCTAACAATTACTCCCATTGTTCGATCTACTGCTGAACGAACTGCTGATAGCTGTGTTATTACTTCCTTACAATCCTTATTATCTTCCATCATTTTCAGAATCCCTCTTAGTTGACCTTCCATTCGTTTCACTCTATTTTTTAATTGATCATTATATTCCAAAGAAAATGCTCCTTCCACTCAATAAGTATTTTTTAATCAACCATTATTAATCATTTCATTATACTTGATTAAATAATACTATATATAGTTTGTCAACGAACAAGCCAGCTAATGAAAAGGAGATTTCCTTACCATTCATCTATTTTTTCTTAATCCAAAATTTGATAATAGAACCTTCTTGTTCTGTTTTTAAAATTTGATGTCCGACTTTTTTTGTCCATGCCGGCAAATCAGTTAAAATTCCTTTGTCTGTTGCCAATAATTCTAATACTTGATTACTCTGTAACTCATCTATCCCTTTTTTTAACTTAACAATTGGCATCGGACAAGTTAAACCTGCAACGTCTAAAATAGAATCAATTTGAATAGACGCTTCTGCTTTACTTCCTTCTTCTTTACGTTCTTCTTTTTGCGAACTACTTTCTTTTGTGATTTCTACTGTATCTGTCAAATTAGTAACAGCAGAATACGTTTTCCAGCCACCATCTACATTTTTTACTTCAAAGCCATTATTTTTCAATATTCTACTAGCTAAATAACCTCTTAGACCAACTTGACAACTTACATAAATCGGTTGATCCTTTGGTAACTCATCTAACTTATCTCTTAATTGACCTAAGGAAATATTCTGAGATCCCTCAATAAAACCAAATTCTCGCTCTACACTTTCCCTTACATCTATTAAATATCCACCGTTTTGGACTATTTGATCCACTTCATGCCACTGGATTTGTTCTAGTTCTCCGTCTACAATATTAGTTGCAACATATCCTGCCATATTTACTGGATCCTTGGCAGATGAATAAGGCGGTGCATAGGAGAGCTCTAAATTCGTTAAGTCCTCTACTGTTAAATTCCCTTTTATTGCAGTTGCAATTACATCAATTCGCTTATCTACACCGGCTCTTCCAATTGCTTGTGCACCGTAAATTCGTCCTGTTTCTTTATCAAAAATTAGCTTTAAGGCAATAGGTGAGCTTTCCGGATAATAGCCAGCATGTGCATAAGGATGAATGTGAACCACTTCATATGGGATATTCCACTTTTGAAGCACTTTTTCATTGTTTCCTGTAGTCGCAACTGTTAGGTCAAATATTTTAACAATGGAAGTACCTAATGTCCCTTCGTACTTTTCTCTTTTTCCCAATATATTATTTGCCGCAATTCGTCCTTGACGATTTGCCGGTCCTGCTAATGGAATCATTGTCTTTTTTTTATTGATATAATCGCGAACCTCAATTGCATCTCCTACAGCATAAATATCTTGATTTGAAGTTTGGAGCAAGTGATTTACAATAATACCACCTTGTACTCCAATTTCTAAACCGGCAGATTTTGCTAACTCGTTTTCCGGTCTAACACCAATAGAAAGAATAGTCATATCAGAGGTTATCTCTGTATTATCTTCTAATACTACTTTCTTGCCATTTTCTTCAAATCCCTTCACTCCATTTCCTAAGATAAGAGTGACTCCATTTTGTTTAAGATGTGTTTGAACAGGACTCGCCATTTCCACATCAAGCGGAGCTAAAACCTGATTACCCTTTTCGATAACTGTTACTTTTATGCCCCGAGCAACTAGGTTTTCCGCCATCTCTAAACCAATAAAGCCTCCTCCAATTATTATGGCACTATTTGGTGCTTGATGATCGACAAAATCTTTTATTCTATCTGTATCTGGTATATTTCTTAGTGTAAATAAAGATCCATGATTTTCTATCCCAGGAATAGGTGGAATAATTGGTCTAGCTCCAGGAGAAAGCAGCAATTTATCATAGAACTCTTCATAAACCTGAGCTGTTTTTAAGTTTTTAATCGTCACTTTTTTATTTTTTGCATCAATAGCTACAGCCTCACTATTTACTCTTATATCTAATTGAAATCTATTAGACATTCCTTCCACTGTTTGCACAAGTAATTTACTGCGATCTGTAATCGTTTCACCAATATAATAAGGCAATCCACAATTAGCAAAAGAAATATGCTCGCCTCTTTCAATTAAGATGATTTCAGCCTCTTCACTTATTCTTCTTAATCTTGCAGCAGCTGTTGCACCTCCTGCAACACCACCAATTATAACTACTTTTGTTTTCATATAAAATCTCCTCTCTTTAATACCTACAGGGGTATAATAGAATGTATAAAAAATACCCCAAGGGGTTTATTTATGTATTATATATGTCTTTAAATTGAAAGTAAAGAAAAAGGTGTCCAGCACTACAAAAGATAAGTAAGTATCTAATGCATCGCCTAACACCATTTTATGAACTAATTTATACAAGTCTTCTACGAATTCTACTACTTATAAAGTCAATGACAGAAACAACAACAATGATAATCATTAACATCATCCCAACTCGTTCCCAGCTACGCTGCATTGCGGCAATGATAAGAGGCGTACCAATTCCACCTGCACCAACTACACCAAGTACGGTAGATGAACGCACATCAATTTCATAGCGATAAATAGCATAAGAAGCAAATTCAGGAATAATCTGTGGAATTACCCCATACCAAATCGTTTGCAGTCTTCCAGCACCATTAGCTTTGAATGATTCAAGCACACTCATATCAATCGATTCAATAACTTCTGAATACAATTTTCCAAGCATCCCAATGGAGTTAATTCCAATCGCAAGCACCCCGGCAAATGGTCCCATTCCAACTGCAGCAACAAAGATAATCGCAAACATTACCTCTGGAAATGCACGAATTGCATTTAAAATCCATTTTCCAATATAGGAAAACTTCGAAATATTGGATGCAGCTAAAAATCCAAATGGAATTGCTAAAATGGCTCCAATAACTGCTCCTCCATATGCGATAGCTAATGTTTCAATCATATAGGCTATGTATTCAGGCACCTTCTCTAATACTGCATCATCAAAGAATGGATTCCAAAATAGACGTTGCAGTAATGCGCCTGGACTCAATGTTGATCCTCTATATGTCAAATCTGTAGTAGTCAGGGCAATATAGTATAGAAAAATAAGGATGACAGCAGAAATAGTTGTTCTAATCCAAAACATCCTGTCTTTTTTCGGCTTTTGTATGATAGTATTTTTCGTCATTATAATAAACGCTCCCTTACACGACTACTTACAAAGTCAATGATAGTGACCGCAATAAATGTCATAAGTATGATAGTTGACACATTTCCATAATTAAATAAACTAGTTTGCTGTTTTAAAATAATCCCAATTCCACCTGCACCAACAAACCCTAAAATAACAGATGCACGTACATTTATTTCTAACACATATAATGCGTAAGAAGTATATTGCGGTAAAATTTGTGGGATGACAGCATATCTAATTACTTGAATGGTACTCGCACCAGTTGCCCGAATGGCCTCAAGAGGATTTGGATCAATCGCTTCAATTGTTTCACTTATAAGCTTTGCAAGAATCCCTAGTGAAAAAATAAACAATGCCCCAATACCGGAGATAACACCAATACCCATAAAGGCAACAAGAAGAACGGCCAGAATAAGCTCTGGTATCGTACGAATGATGTTTAAAATAAATCGTACAATTTGATAAAACACTTTGTTCTTATTAATATTTGCAGCAGCAAGAAAGCTTATTGGCAATGCAAATATAACCGATAGTGTTGTACTCAATAATGCCATATTCCACGTTTCTATTAATGCTTTCATAACGGTAGAAATGTACTTTAAATTAGGCGGAAAAAAATCATAAATAACAAAATCTATAACAACTGGCATTCCAGCAATAATCAGATTTGGATAAGCTTCCGTGTAAAATGCAGAAGCTATATATAAGCCTATTACAATTATAAGGATATAAGTTATTGTTACTTTCGTCTTTGAATGGAATACAGCAATATTCCCATTATCCACTGACGCTTTATTCTTTTGCTTCGACATTATTATTCAGCTCCTATAATGTCATCTTCTTTAATTGGACGACCATAGATCTCTTCGAATGTTTTTTCACTTACTTCACTAACAGGTCCATCAAATACTACTTCTCCTTCACGCATGCCAATAATACGGTCTGCATATTCCATTGCCATATCAATAAAGTGAAGGTTAATAATTGTCGTAATCCCGTCTTCTTTATTAATCTTCTTTAAATCTTTCATAACTGTATGAGATGTCGGTGGGTCTAAACTTGCGACAGGCTCATCTGCCAAGATGACATTAGGCTTTTGCGTTAATGCTCTTGCAATACTAACACGTTGCTGTTGTCCACCACTTAATTGATCTGCTCTGCGGTATGCTTTATCGTCAATTCCGACTCTCGCAAGACTACCCATTGCCAATTCCTTATCTTCATTTGAAAATAATCCAAATAAGCTTTTAAATGTACCCGTTCTGCCAAGACTTCCAGTTAACACATTGCGAAGCACAGACATTCTTTTTACTAAATTATAGCTTTGAAAAATCATGCCGATATTTCTGCGGACTTCTTTTAATTGACGCTCATTACACTTTAACGTATCTTTTCCATTAATAATTAGTTCCCCTTCTGTAGGCTTCACTAATTGATTAATACTTCTTATTAAAGTAGACTTTCCAGCGCCTGATAAGCCTACAACAACAATAAATTCTCCGTCATTAATCTTTAAGTTAACATTCTTTAATCCTTGATGACCATTCGGGTAAGTTAAAGATACATTTTTAAATTCAATCATCTAAAGAAACTCCTCTGCATTTACTTACTTGTAAAAAAGGAGGTAATTAGCTCCTCCTTTTTTACATTACTGTCTATTATTCAGATAACTCATCTTCGAACTTGCTATATACTTCTCTTACAATATCATAATCTTCTGGCTTAGCCTCTGCAATTCCATCCCAAGTATATACATCATTCATGATTGCCATCATTTCTTCATCATCATTAAATGCTAGGAATGCATCTTTAATTTTTTGTTTCCATTCATCTGGAAGATCACTGCGTACAGATAATGTATCATTTGGAATTGGATCTGTATGACCGATAACCTTTAAGTCTTCTTTAACTGTAGGATAGTCACCTTCTACTGTATCACGAGCATCATCAAATGTAGTTGCAAAATCAGCTTGTCCATCAAGTAATGAAAGAATCGCATTATCATGTCCACCAACTACTGAATGTTGGAAATGTGTAGATAAATCCTCTACGCCCATATCCATTAATTGTGATGCAGGGAATAAATATCCAGAAGTAGATAATGTATCTGCATATGCCCAAACAAGACCTTCTGTATTTACTAAATCTTCAATAGAATTAATTTCTGAATCTGCAGGAACAACATATTGAGCAACATAACTGTCGCCGCCATTACGAATCGCTTTTAATAGTACATCAACATCGGCACGATCTTCTGCTTGAACATAACCAAATGGATTTAAGAACCCAATGTCAATTTTCCCCGTTCTCATACCTTCTACTAATCCAACGAAGTCAATCATAACTTCTGCTTTAACAGGAATTCCAAGTTCTTCTGAAAGTTTTTCCTCAAGTGGTTCTACTGTATCAGCAATTTTATCTGCCTCTTGTGATGGAATAAACCCTAAAGTTAATTCCTTAATTTCCTCGTCATTTCCATTGCTACTTTCGTTCTTTTCTTTCCCACCACAAGCTGTTAGTGCTACAAGCATTAATACCATAACTAGTGAAAATAATGTCTTTTTCAATTTCTTAGCCCTCTTTTCTTAATAAATTGTGTAATAAATAAAAGAAAACAACTGCAAAAAAACGATAAAAAAGTAGCTTTTAGTATGTATCTACATACTAAAAGTTTGTCCCCCCCTGTTCAAATTGTTGTAATGGATAAAATATATATAAAAATGGAAAAAGTCCATTTCTATTACGAAAGAGAGATATAAATACTGTAATACAAGTGGTAATAGTAATTAAGAAAGACTGACAATTACCTGATCCTTTATTTAGCTAAATGAAACATTAATTTTTTCAGAATATTCAATTTAATAGAAACCTACTATTTTTAAGATAGATATTCAAGAATATATTGATGAATTCCCGGTCTAGAAAATATAGTGGATGATTTCGTAAATACATTAATCGCTTGGTTTTCCAAGGTTGTCATTTCTGCACCTACTTCATTCAAAATGACTATACCTGCGGCAATATCCCATGGAGAAAGTCTAAAATCCAAGGAAGAATCTAATCTCCCACAAGCAACATATGCCATTTCTAATGCTGCAGAGCCAAGATAACGAACACCTCTTACATCATTTACTAAATGGTGCATTTTTTCATAGTCCACTTTTTCATTTGGAACAAGCCACAAATGATTGAAACATATTACTGCTTCTTCTACCCTACATGAAGTTAAAGTAGATAATGGCTGATCATTTAGAAAAGCGCCCTGATTTTTTATTGCAGAGAACAGTTCCTTTTTAATAGGATCATAAATATAACCAATGGTTGGGTCACCATCAATATAAACCGCAACAGAGATTGCATAATTCAGATTCTGATGGACAAAATTAGTTGTACCATCTATTGGATCAATAATCCAAACTACTCCTTCTTGCGTATCTATTGGTAATACATCTGACAAACCTTCTTCTCCTAAAACATAATGTCCAGGATAGGTTGACTTAATATTTCCGATAAAAAATTGTTCAATTTCTTTATCTTTTTGGGTAACAATGTCAGCAGCAGATGTTTTATATTCGACATTTAACTTTTCTTCCTGAGATAAGTTTAGACGTGCCCCAGCCTCCAGCGTCCATTCCTTCGCTTTCTCAGCAATCTCAATTACTCTCGAATCTACCATCTTTTCCTCCTCTGAAACTTACTGTATACAAGATTTATTTAATTTATGTATGAATAACACAAGAATACCATATTTTCGGCGTTTTTTGTCGCTATGTGTTAGTTTATCTCACATTCTATTTACTTTCAATAGAATATTGAATTTTTTCATTCAAATTTTTATTTTGCAAAAGTTTTCTAAACAACTTATTTTAAATGATATTTTGATTAAATCTTTTACAAAAGGAGAAAGAAATAGGATTAAAACCTCAAAAAGTAATTGTGCCAATAATATCTATAGTGGCAAATATTAGGATCTAAATAGTTTCACAGCTATATTAAATTAATGGTATCCGACAATAATTTCTACTTTGTGAAACTCCTTCAGTGGAGAGTTCTTTATCCCCGGTACTAATACTTAATACCCTACAAAAAAAGTAGGTGCATATTTTTAAAACTTATAAAAAAACTATACGTAAGTTTTAAAAGGAGGGAACACATTGGATTATCAAAAATTTGAACTAAGAAAAATAGCTTCTACGAGTGATGAATATGAATTAATTATTTACATAGCGGATCATTTATCTGAATTTGCTGAGGAATTCGGTAGTATTCCTAAAGAGAAGAAAGATATAGTCCATATAGCTAAATCTATTATTAAAGAAAGATACCCAGATATTAAAGTAAAATTAGCTAAGGTGATAATCGGTGGTATCGCTGTTACAACTATTCCATTAATTGGAGAAATCACTTCCGCAAATGCAGCATCTCCTTCCAATTATTCAACACAAAATCATTCGATTTATTACACCGTCTCAAGTAATGACACCTTATGGAATTTATCTCAAAGATACAATACAACGGTCGAAAATATAAAGCGAGCAAACCAACTTTCATCTGATGTTTTACAAGTCAACCAACAGCTAATTATTCCTATGGCCATTCATACGGTAGTTGCGGGGGATTATCTCACCGTTCTTGCAAAAAACTATAACACAACCATAGAAAGGATTAAGCAAGCAAACAATTTAACTAGTGACAGCACCCGCTTAGGTCAAACACTTCAGATACCAAGTACTGCTTCTGAATCTCTCGAAAAAGTTATAAAAATTCAGATTTAACTCTTTTCCTTTCCATTATTGGAACTACATCTATCAGTAACCCCTTATGCTAATCTAAAACTGCTTCCTAGACCTCATCAGGTATAGGAAAGGACGCCTCATTTGAGATGCCCTCTTGAACCCTATCTATAAAGATTATTCGTTATCAATTTCATTATTTGTTAAGTAGTAAACATCATTAACTAGCCTCTCACCTCGAACTTTGCAGCTAATGACTTAATTGTTGTTGTTCTTCTTAAGAATAAAGACCAATTGTTGAGTTTTTTGACTTTCAGATCGGTCAACTATAATACTTAAGAGACCAAAGAGTAGAAGCGTTATCTATCGGTACACAACCTAACCCTCAGGAGGTTTCGATTGTTAAACCATCTCCCATCATTTTCTGCAAATGTAGGATCAGATCCAGAACCTCTTCTATTTCAATAGACTTTCATGTTGTATCCGCAAGAATCTCTTCCAGTTTCCTTTTATAACCAAATATCTTACTTAACATTCTTATAACCTCTTGAAAAAATTTGACTATGACTTTTTAAATTCCAATGAGATAAATTGATTGTTGTTTTACCAAAAGAACCGATTTTAACTTGCTTGTTTTCTTTATAAGGGAACATTCTCGCAGTAAATACTTCTTCCCCATTATTTACAAATACTTCAATCGTTGAAGCATCTAAAAATACCTGTAACTGTTGTAGACTTTTTAATTCACATTGCCTACGTTCCATTAATCCATCTACAAAGTTCCTTCGTTCGAACGTAAATACTTTTTTCTCTTTATTAAAAATAAGACGAACCTCTCCACGAATGGAGAGCTCTAAACGTTCTGTACTTTGATCATTTACCTCTAGTAGAAGCTCTGCTGTTTCCTTATCCATATTAATAACTTGTTGATTGCTTTCTTTCAGAGACAAATTAAATTGATGGACAATCTCTTCGCGTAATATTTCCAACTCTGTTATAGGCGTTTGATTGACCTTTCCATCCTTTATAGTTAGTTCCCGTGGAAGAGTCATGGCATGGAGCCATTTATGTTTTACTGTCGGATGCTTATCCTCATATTGCTCTGGAACACCCATCCAGGCAATCAAAATGCGCCGCCCATTCTCGTCTATTGTTGTTTGTGGTGCATAAAATTCAAATCCCCGGTCTAGCTCTTCAAATGGCGTGGAAATTTGTAAGTTATATTCGTTGTCCAAGTGTCCCAGAATATAACCAGATTGATACACATTGTGATACTTCATCCCTTTTTCTTCCAACCCTTGAGGAGAAAATAATAAAACATCCTTACCATTTATATTAAAGAAATCTGGACATTCCCACATAAAGCCAAACTCTCCATCTGAACCTGCGATGGGGCCAAGCTCCTCCCAATGATGAAGATCTGTTGATTGAAAAAGCACCGCTTGCCCCTCCAGTTTTTCACTTTGCGCACCAATAATCATGTACCACTTATCACCGTTCCTCCATACTTTCGGATCACGAAAATGAGGTGTGTATCCCTCTGGTAAGTTAATCACTGGACCTTTTTTCTCAAATTTCACGCCGTCACTCGAAACAGCCAGACATTGATATGTCTCACGATTACCAACTTCATCTTTCACATTTCCTGTATAAAACAAGTACAACTGACCCTCATGCACAATAGCACTACCAGAGTAGCAGCCATTTTTATCAAACCAATCAGAGGGTGTGAGTGCAATTGGCTCCTCCTTCCAATGAACGAGATCTGCTGATGTATAATGCGCCCAAAATTTTGCACCATGCCCCGTTTTAAATGGCATCCATTGATAAAACAAATGATAAATACCATTCCATTGAACAAATCCATTCGGGTCATTCAGCAAACCTACAGGTGGAGCTATATGATAATGAGGATAATATGGATCGTTTTGAACGATATCTTGATGCTTTTCAATTTCCTTTATGGCTTCAAATCGTAACTGTTGATCCAATCTAGACATTTTGTTCCCGCCTTACTTTTCCCACATATTTTTCTACTTGATCAAGTGTCGGTAATGCAGACATTGCCCCTTTTGTAGATGCAGCTAAACCTCCTGAAACATTTCCGTACATCGCCATTTCTTTGGCCTCTGCTAAAGAAAGTTCTCCAACGTTCCCACCATTTTCATTTAATTTATATAAAATAACAGAGACAAAGGCATCTCCAGCACCAGTCGTATCTACAGCATCAACCTTCATTGGAGCTACTTTTGACTGTTCTCCATTTAAGATTACAATACATCCTTTACCACCTAATGTAATAAACAATAGTGGAATATCGTATGCTTCTATTTTTTTTATTCCGGCTTGAATATCCTGTTCACCCGTTATAAACTGTAATTCTTCTTCTGAAATTTTCACAACATCTACCTGGTCAAGCATAGATACAATCGTTTTTTTCGCTACTGCTTCACTTCTCCATAACTCAAGGCGAAGATTGGGATCATAGGAAATCAACATTCCTGCTTGCTTTGCTAATTGTACTGCCTTTTTCGTCGCCTTTTTAGCAAGATCATCAATCATGGAAATAGATCCAAAATGAAGAACTAGATGTGATGTCAAGACTTTTCCATTTATCTCTTCAGGTTTTAAAAAGCGATCAGCACTTGGATTAATATAAAAATCAAAGCTTCGTTCACCATTTTTCTCTAACGTAACAAAAACAGTACCGGTACGATGTTCTTTCGTTAAAAACATTTGGCTCGTATTTACATGATATGCTGCTAATGCATCTCTTAAAAATGCCCCTAAAACATCATCACCAACCTTCCCCAAAAATGTTGATTTCGCTCCTAACTGAGCAATACCTACAGCAACATTAGCAGGTGCACCCCCTGGACTTTTTTGATAAGTTAAATTTTCATTATCAAGAGGAATAAAATCAACCAATGCTTCTCCTAAACAAATTACACCATTTTTCATCATAAACAACCACCTTTAATATTATGAAAACTAGCTAACACCTATCCTTGATGTACTACGGACCTTAGTTGCACTATACTAACCCTAAAATTTTTAAAATAACTCTTCCTTTTTGAACTACTATTAGAAAAGACTTATAGTAAATGTAACAGGCTCGTTTCTATAAAACGAGCCTGTTACATTTATATCTCTCCAACCTAATTCACATCTATAATTAGAATAATAAATGTTGATCGTTGACATTTAAAAATAAATTCAAAGGGTAGGTTAATAGTCAAAATTGATTACAAGCTTTTATTTAACTTTTTAGACTTAGACAGAAGAATTGTTATTACAAATGATGCTATAAGTGAAATTAATATTGCTATTAAAAAGTTTATAACATCTCCAGCTTGAACAGTGACAAATCCAATAACACCAGCTGGTCCAGGTGCTACATTTGTGATTTGAGCAAAAGCTGCATATGCGCATCACAGTGCGGAACCTATCATTGCAGCATAAAATGGGTATTTCAATTTAAGATTCACACCAAACATCGCTGGCTCTGTAATCCCTAATAAAGCTGATATGCCTGAAGAGACCGCAACACTTTTCATTTTCTTATCTTTTGTAATTAGCATAGTTGCAAAAGTGGCTCCCCCTTGAGCAACGTTGTTTGAAGCGACAAGTGCAAGTAAGAAAGAACCGCCAGCCGCAATTAACTGAATGTCAACTGGGAGTAGACTGTGATGCATACCAGTCAATGTTAACGGTGCCATAATGAATCCAAAAATAGCACCTCCAAAAAAGCCTAATGTATCATATAACCAAACCAAACCATTAGCTAATAAGTCCCCCGCAGATCTCATAATTCCACCAACAACACTAAAGGTAAGAAAGCTTGTGATAAAGACAGCCAATAAAGGTGTTAATAAGTTATCGAGTACGGACGGAATAATTTTACGCAGATTTTTCTCGGTCCATGCCAAAATAAATGACGCAGCTAGTACTGGGAAAACAGTACCTTGATATCCTACTTTTTCAATGGAAATGCCAAGTATATTCCAAACGGGTACAGTATTATTAAGAACAGCCTCTCCATACCCATACGCATTTAACAGATCAGGATGTACCATAATCATCCCAATTACAGCCCCTAAGTAAGGGTTACCACCAAACATTTTCGTTGCTGAAAAACCAATTAAGATAGGGAGGAATACAAAGGCCGCATTTGCAAAGATATTGATCATATTAGCTAAGTCGGTAATTTGCGGGTATATATCCATTAAAGATTTGCCTTCAATAAACAGCCCTTGAGACGTTAGAACATTGTTTATCCCCATCAGAAGACCAGCTGCTACAAGAGCCGGAATAATAGGTACAAATATATCTGACAAAAGTTTCACAAGTTTTTGAACCGTATTCATTTTTTTATTTGCTTCTTTTTTAACCTCAGATTTAGTAGATTCATTGATATCGGCGAGTTTAACTAAAGAATTATAAACCTCATTTACAGTGCCTGCACCAATAATAATCTGATATTGACCGGAATTACTAAACTGACCTTTTACAAGTTCTATATTTGATAACTCTTCAGATTTTACAAGTGATTCATCAATTAAAACTAAACGGAGCCGTGTTGCACAATGTGCTGTGCTTATTATATTTTCCGGTCCGCCAATATTATCTAAAATCTGCTGAGCAGTTTTATCTATGTTATTATTCATTTTCTCAAACCTTCCCTTTATTTACTTCATACATAATAGCTTCATAAGGCCTCAATGTTAGCTTTTTTAAATCTAAACTTGAATTATTGTAATTACTAATTAAAATCTCTACTTTTGAGCTCTTGGATATTTCATAAGAAAACTCTTTTTCATGCTCGTAGAAGTTGCAGACAATTAATAGTTTCTTGTTCTCTAAAATACGTTCATATGCATAAATACTCTCATCCTCGGGATTGAGGAGATGATAAGTACCATAAATAAGAGTAGTATTATTCTTCCTCATATTGATTAATTTTTGATAGTGATAAAAAATAGAGTTTTTATCATTAAGAGCGCTTTCAACATTAATAAAAGTGTAATTGGGATTTAGATTCATCCATGGTTTTCCTGTAGAAAAACCTGCATTTTTTTCATCTGACCATTGCATCGGCGTTCTGGCATTGTCTCTTGCTTTCATATATAATGATTCCATAATTTCTTCTTCACTAAAACCAGCTTTTATTCGTTCTTTATAGACATTTTGAGTTTCAATATCGATATAGTCATCAATCGAATTAAAAGCAGCATTCGTCATACCAATCTCTTCTCCCTGATAAACATAGGGTGTACCTTTCATTCCATGTAATAATGTTGCTAACATCTTTGCTGATTGAACCCGATATTCACGATCATTACCCCATCTAGATACAATCCTTGGTAAATCATGATTGTTCCAAAATAGGCTGTTCCACCCTACTTGATCAAGAGCATACTGCCATTTACTTAATACCTGTTTTAACTCGACTAACTCTAATTTCTTTAAATCCCATCTTCGCTTGCCTGGTATCTTATCTAAGTTCATATGTTCAAACTGAAACACCATATTCAATTCTTTTCGATTAGGATCAGAGTATAACTTAGCATTTTCTGTTGTTGCTCCCCATGTTTCCCCAACCGTTAATAAATCGTGTTTTCCAAAAGTATTAAGATACATTTCTTGCAAATAATCATGTAATTTCGGACCGTTTTCTTTTATTAGATTATCAGGTTCTTTCCCTATTAAATCAATTACATCCATACGAAAACCACTTATACCTTTATCAATCCAGAAATTCATCATGTCCCAAATACTCTGTTTCATCTCTTCATTTGCCCAGTTTAAATCAGGTTGCTGTTTGCTATAAAAGTGTAAATAATATTGACTTGTATTTTCATCATATTCCCAGGCTGATCCCCCAAAATTAGAATTAAGTTCATTTGGCTCATGACCACTTACAGGATCACGCCAAATATAATAATCTCTATAGGGGTTGTCTTTTGATTTCTTGGCTTCAATGAACCATGGATGCTGATCTGAAGTATGGTTTACAACTAAGTCCATGATAATTTTCATTCCTCGTTCACGACTCTCTAATAACAGTTTATTCATATCATTCATTGTTCCATATTCAGATAAAATAGAATGGTAGTCACTTATGTCATAGCCATTATCTACATTAGGAGATTCATAAACTGGACTTAACCAAATAACATCAATCCCTAGTTTTTTTATATAATCTAATTTTTGTATAATACCTTTTATATCACCAATTCCATCACCGTTACTGTCATTAAAGCTACGAGGGTATATTTGATATATAACACTTTTATGCCACCACTTTTTTTGAGCTTTTTCCACTTCCATCCCCCTTTTTGTATTACGCTTACAAATTGAGTATAATGAATTTGATGCATTACTTCTTGCACTTTTATAAAAAAAAATAACACTATTTTCACTTTAGGAGAAAATTTATGCATAAGACAACTTTAAAAGAAAAGTCCACTCATGGTACTCCATTATTTCCGTTGCATATATACAGTAAGGTTAGAGAAAGAGAATATCATGTAGACTTCCATTGGCACGAGGAACTAGAGTTTATTTTTGTTGAGGATGGAGTAATGGATATTACTATTAATTCAGAAACAAGACATGTTACAAAGGGGCAGTTTATTTTTATCAATTCTGGTGACTTACATAAAGTTACCTCAAAAGGTCCCTCGATTCACCATGCCATAGTATTTCATCCGCAGATATTAAATTTTGACTATCCTGATATTAGCCAAAGTTCTATTATTAATCCTATCAGTAAAGGATTTTTGCGTTTTCCATCTACCGCTGAGATTGATGGAAACTTAAAGAAGTATTTAGCCAATAATCTTATAACAATAATTGAGATAAACAAAGCTGAATCTGACTTATCTGCATTAAGAATTAAGATTGTGTTGCTAGAAATTATTTTAGAGCTTTATGAGAACCAACTTTTTGGGGAATTACAAACAAGCGTTAAAGAGAAACAAGAAAACATAAAAAAAGTAATTACCTATATCCAGGATAATTACGATAAAAAAATATTACTTGAAGACTTAGCTTCTCTTTTGAGTATGAACAAAAACTATTTCTCTAAATATTTCCATACGGCAATTGGAAAAACACCGATTACCTATATTAATGAATATCGATGTCAAAAGGCTGCTGAGTTATTAAAAAGCAGTGATCTAAAAGTCTTGGATATTTCTTTTATAGTTGGCTTTGAGAATTTCAGCTATTTTATTCGTAAATTTAAAGAACATAAACGTTACTCCCCTGCCCAATACAGAAAGAAATTTTATATTGAAGAATATGCAAAATAATACTCAAAGTTAATGGATTACTCTTAAACTTACCTGATCCCTTGTACTTAAGTACATTCTTCACAAAGTCAACAAAAGAATAGGCTACTTACTGCGCTATATGAGTCAAATCTACAATTTACTGAATCAAATACTTTTTATGCTGCTCTCACTTTCGCTCATGAGTAATCTTTGCATATCTAAGTGTTGTATCTGGTGAACTATGACATAAGAGTTCTTGAATCGCAACCAATTCAGCACCATTATTTAATGGTTAAAGTAGCAAAAGTGTGTCTTAAAACAAGGGGACTTACTTTGTCTTTTAAGCCTGCTTTTTTAGCGATTAAATCTATTTTCTTTGTATTTCTCGTTAGATAGTCTTCTATAAGGTTTTTTCTCTGTGACCATTCTTAATGGAAGAAAAGGCACGATATACGAGTACTGCATCCTCTCTTATTGTCTTATTTGTATTCTACTTGACCTTAAAATATCTGTCCAACTAAGTGTAGCCTATCCAAAGCAACACATAATAAGACTGCAAATACCACAAATTATAGTAATAATTTATAATGTAAGATGCCAATAAGATAAACATAAAAGCAATTCTAATACTCCAATCGATTCGTACATGCACTTTATTTATATGATTATAAGAAAAAATTTTTCTCCTTTCTAATTTTAGTGATTTTCTGACAATAAAATCAAATAATAAACTAGCTACAAGAAAGACAATTAATATAATCAATAATTTCAACCCCACATTACCTTCTAATCCAAACATGATCCCCCACCTTTCATCCATTCTCCTCATAACGATATACGGATTAAAACCTAAAAAGTTCCTAAAATCAGTCCTTCTTCTATCCAATATATAGGATAAAATTGCTTATAATCGCCATACTAAATTTAAATTAGAAACTTCTATTTAAACGTCAATCTTAGAATAATTGGAGGTTATCTTTATTGAAGAGTCATGAGAAAACACAGAAGAAAACCTTAAACGCTGCCGAGGTATCTGCACTCTGGCTTCAATATATGGGAGATAGTATGGCAGTATGTATGTATAAATATTTTCTAAAAATAGTAGAAAAGCAAGATATCAGATCTATAGTAGCTTATTCGTTACGTTTAGCAGAAAGTCATCTAATTAAAATTACAGATATCTTTACAAAGGCAAACTTTAAACTTCCAAAAGGATTTACTGAGGCTGATGTCAATCTTAATGCTCCACGACTATTTTCAGACTCCTTTATACTTTTTTACTCAAGAATGATGACGATGCATGGTATTTCTGCCTATACATTAGCTATTACAAATGCGGAACGAGAAGACGTGCAAAACTATTTTTTTGAATGTACGGTGACATCGAAGGAACTATTCCAAAAAATCGTTAAGTTAGCAAAAACACAGCCGGAGTTCTCTAGTGTTCCAACTATTCCTTCTCCACATGAAGTCGAATTTGTTGAATCGACAGGATTTATTTCTAGTTTAATTGGAGACAAAAGACCGCTAAATATGTCTGAAATAAGCAATCTTCACTTCAATTCAAAGAAAACAGGCTTTGTTCGTTCTTTAAGCCTTGCCTTTAGTCAAGTTGCGGAGAAAGAAGATGTAAGAAATTTCATGTTAAAAAATGGGAAATTAGCTGGGAAAGACGCAGAGAGTTTTGATGAAATACTTCAAAAAGATAATTTACCTATTCCTAAGAGATGGGATGTAGAGATTACCGATTCCACGATTAGCCCTTTTTCCGATAAATTAATGATGTTTCATGCAGCTTTATTAGTAAATGCAGCTCTTTCGTATTATGGAGCAGCCATTGGTTCGAGTTTAAGAACAGATATTATTCTCAATTACAAAAGGGTATTCAACCATGCCATGCAGGCGGGAGCCTTTTGCTATAAACTTTTGGTCAAGTATGGGTGGATGGAGAAACAGATAGAAGCAATCGATCGAAAGAGATTGGCGGAGAAATAGATTTATTTGAGGTCTATTTGGATTTTAGATTATAAAATTGATTTTTTGAATTATATCTCTTTCCCTTTGAATCATATATTTGATTTTTGGATCATATCTTTACCACTTTGAATCATATATTTTTTTTGATTATATCCCTTTACTTTACGATCATAACTTAATTTTCGTTTGGACAAACATATGGCATACCGTTTTCAATTAACGATATGCCATAGATAAATTAACTATTTGATCTTTAAACAAACTTTATTATAATTCCTTAATAAACGCCTCAACTTCTTCTTCTTTTGTTCCCCATGAAGTAACAAGTCGAATTGCAGAATGATTATTATCAATTTTTTCCCAAATATTGAATTGGTAATTCCTCTGAAGCTTTGCAATCTTCTCGTTAGAAAAAATCGGGAATACCTGATTTGTAGTAGATTGTGTTAAAAAGCGATAGCCTTTCTCTGCCAATGCCATGTTTACTTTTTCTGCCATCTTATTAGCATGCTCCGCTAATTCGAAGAAAAGATTATCCTTAAATAGTTCGTAAAATTGGATTCCTAGCACTCTTCCTTTTGCTAGCATTGCTCCCTTTTGCTTAATATGATAACGAAAATCTTCCTTCAGGGAATCTTTCTTTATCACAAGGGCTTCTCCCATTAATGCTCCGTTTTTCGTTCCACCGATATAAAAGGCATCTAATAACTTCGGAAAATCACTTAAACTTAGATCATTTTCCTTTGCACATAGAGCTGATCCTAATCGTGCACCATCCATATAAAAAATCAAATTATTCTTATGACAAAACGCACTTAATTGCTCGAGTTCCTGTTTGGAATAAATGGTTCCAATTTCAGTTGAATTGGATATGTATACAAGCTTTGGCTTAACCATATGTTCATCTGTATGCTCATCCAGTACATTTTGCAATAGACTTGGTGTAAGTTTGCCATTTTCTGCATCTACCGTAATAACCTTATGGCCAGTTGCTTCAATAGCCCCGGTTTCATGGGTAGAAATATGACCAGTGTCAGCTGCAATAGCTGCTTCATGTGGTCTTAAAAAGGCTGAGATTGCAATAAGATTTGTTTGCGTACCTCCGACCAAGAGATGAACATCTACCTCTTTGCTATTCATTTTTTCTTTTAACACTTCTACTGCTTTGTTAGTAAAGGAATCTTGCCCATACCCTATTTCTTGCTGTAAATTGGATTCTACCAATGCTTGAAGAATTCTTGGATGTGCTCCTTCACTGTAATCATTATTAAAACTATACATGAACATAGCCTCCTTTTAAAAAATATTTTCTCATAAAGAGATTCTTCTTGTCACGAAATGTTTTCACTTAAAAAATAAAGAGTGCCAAACATCTCGGAGTATATCACTTGATGCTTGGCACTTTTTTTGATTATTGAATTTCATCTAGCAACATTATTGCGTCTGATTTGGAACCTACCTTAAGCAATTTTTCTCTATAACGCTCATCCATTAATTTGCGTGATAACATTTGCAAAATTTTCAAATGTGCGTCACCTGCACTTTGTTCTGGAACAGCAATCATAAAAATTAATTTAGCCTCTGTCCCATCCAAGCTATTCCAGTCTACACCATTACGCTTAATACCAAAAGCAACTGCTGGGCGTTTTACTGCATTTGACTTACCATGAGGAAGCGCAATATTCATTCCTAATCCAGTAGAGCTTTGTGCTTCACGCTCTAATATAGCCTTTTTATACGCTTCCTTAGAGTGTAAGATTCCTGCATCTTCAAATTTTTGAATTAGCTCATCGATTACTTCATCCTGTGTTTCTGCAACTAAATTTGTTGATATTAACTCTTCACTTACGATATCTGTTAATTTGGTTATTTCCATCGGCTCTTCTGTTTCTTCTATTGTTGCCGAAACTTCTCTTTTCTCCATTCCTTTACTAACAGGAAGATCAATCGCTACTTCTTTTTTCAATGCATTAACCACAAAGGCTGTTACTAATACACCAGCTAATGCTGCGATAAAGAACATTGCTACATTATCTACTGCCCCTAATACCGCTACAATTGGACCACCACGCGCTACTTTATTCCCTACATTTCCAATCATGGCAATAACCGCACCGACCATCGAACCAGCCATAATACTTGGAATTACACGTAATGGATCTTGAGCCGCGAACGGAATTGCTCCTTCTGTTATACCAAACAGTCCCATTGTAAAAGATGCCTTACCCGCTTCCCGTTCATTCGGAAGGTATTTCTTCTTATTAATAAATGTAGCAAGTCCCATTCCAATTGGCGGAATACAGATTGCTACTGCAATTGGTCCCATTATGTCATAATTTCCTTCTGCAATCATGGCAGAACCAAATAGGAAAGCAACTTTGTTAAATGGACCACCCATATCTACTGCAATCATTGCCCCTAGAATAAGTGCTAATAAAATCGAGCTTGCTCCTTGCATTCCTGCAAGCATACTAGTTAAACCTTCAAAAACCTGTGCTACTGGAGCACCTATAACAAAAATGAATAATAATCCAACAATAACAGATGATACGATGGGAATAAAAATAATTGGCATAACTGGTAGAAGTGCTTTTGGCACTTTTATCTTTTTAATCCCTAATGCAATATAACCTGCTAAGAAACCAGCAATAATACCGCCAATAAATCCCGCACCTGCTTCACTACCGTAAAAGCTACCATTTGCTGCAATATACCCACCGATCATACCTGGTACAAGCCCTGGTCGGTCTGCAATACTAACTGCAATAAACCCGGCAAGAATTGGTACCATAAACATAAAGGCTGTGCTACCAAGACTTTCAATCTGTTTCCAAATAGAATCTTCTGGTATGACAATTCCTCCAGGTGTCTGTTCCCCACCAAGTGTAAGAGCAAGTGCGATCAGCAATCCTCCAACAACAATAAATGGAACCATATAAGAGACACCATTCATTAAATGTTTATAAATTGGATTCTCTTTTTGTTTACGTTGTCCTTTGATTTCATCTGCTGATTTCAATTCTGCTCTATATACTGGTACATCGCCATTTTGAATCCTTTTGATTAATTCATGCGGGTTGCGAATACCTTCTTTTACGCCAGTAATAATTACTTTTTTCCCAATAAAACGGTCTTTAGAAACTTCTTTATCTGCTGCAATAATGATGCCATCTGCTTCTCTAATGTCTTGCTCTGTTAAAGCATTTTCCACCCCAATGGAGCCTTGGGTTTCTACTTTGATGTCAATGCCTAATTCTTCTCCAGCCTTTTGCAGATTTTCTGCAGCCATGTTATGTATGAGCAATACCAACCGGACAAGCTGTAATTGCTAAAATTTTCATGATATTTCCCTCCTCCATCCTATTCAACACATCATGTAATTGCTTACATTTCGATTATAAACCCATGTATCCTTTCCAATAATCTTAATTTTTACCAGACTTGTGGTAAAAATTGATTATTAGAAAATGATGGATATGGTAAACATTTAAATTTCTAAACGTTTATTCTATCATTATGGATGGTCTAAAGTATCGCTTGAAAAAATAGAGGTACTTATAAAAACAATACAAGAAGTGAAACATTTATTATTTTATAAAATCAAGCACACCTTTAATATCCTTAAGTGCTGCTATCCCACTTGAAAATTCACTATCTTCGCTATAGGCTGCAATTTGCCCTACTACCCCACGATTAAGATTTTGATCCTCTTTTGAAATAGCTAACAAAAATATAATAGAAAACATAGTCATTCCCCCACAGTATTGGCTCTCTTAATATAGCCACTGCAATTGCAGACTGAATAACCAGATTTGGATCCCCATGGGGAATAGCGATATTCTCACCAATTGCTGTAGCAGACTTCCGCTCCCTGTTAAGAGCACTATGAATAAATTCCTTCTGAATCAAGCCCTTTTGATATAAGGTATTTCCTAACATTTCAATAACTTCATATGGATGCTCTATTTCTATTCCAAGATGCACCAAGTCACCACGAACTAATTTAGACAGCTTTTTATTATCTTCCCTTCTACTTTCTTGTGTTTCTTCGATCTGTTGAACAAATTGATTCAGCTTTTCCTTATCCTTACCTTCCAAGAGTGGAGAAATAACAACATATGGAATCAAAATCTCATCAAGAGAAACGGTTGAAATAATAAAATCTATCTTATTGTTTTTTAGGAATTCATCGATGGAAGCTTTTCCGATACAAGCTAAAATATGAATGTCTGAATAATGCTGTTTGATTTTTGCCTCTAATAAATGAGAAATTCCTACTCCTAAATGACACACACTTAAAGAGTTTTTCCTTTTCCCTCTATTTCCTTCTAATCTCTCAATAGATGCTTGGAAATGAAGTACTATAAAAGCAGCTTCCTCTTCAGTTATTCTAAATCATAAGCACATTTAATTTCCTCTAAAGCAAAAATGACCATATTAAACATATATGGATACATTTTCTTAATTTCTGATAGAAGAGGATTGCTAATAGGGAAACCATATTTCAAGCGGTTAATGACTGAATACATATGAACAGCAGGCCCTTTAGTAAGAATGGAATCCTTTTCATAAGAGTAGCCAGTTAATTCATCTAATCTTTTCGATTTTATTTAAATCATTGCGCACTGTTTTTTCCGAACATGCTAATCGTTCGGAAAGCTCCTGTATATTCCGAGTCTCCCCTTCATTTGAAAGCAAAAGTTGAAGTAGAGCTTTTTGTCTATCATTCATGTAAAACACCTACTTTTATTTATCACATTAAAAAGTGAGCTTATAAAGTAGACGAATTCAATTTATTTTAAATTAGAACCTTCTTCAAGATGGTTGAATCCCATATTCCTAGAAAAATGACTATTAAAAAGGATTTACAACTTAAAAAGCTTAAGTAGTAAATCCCTTCTGTAGTACTTATTTGGATATAAACATCTGTGTCCAATAGTTTCCGCTTTGGTAATAGCCTACACCTATTTGTGTAAAACCTTTGCTTAATATATTTGCTCGGTGGCCGCTTGAATTCATCCATGCTTGTACAACTGCTTGAGCACTTGTTTGTCCTTGAGCAATATTTTCTCCAGCTGATTTATAACTGATTCCGTATGCTTTCATCATATCAAATGGAGATCCGTAGGTTGGACTTGTGTGGCTAAAATATTTCTTTTGTGCCATATCCATTGATTTGTCTCTAGCTACACGTGATAATTCCCAGTTTTCTGTTAATGCAGGCAGTCCATTTTTTTTCCTCTCAATATTACAAAGTCTAATAACTTCACGTTCTACTGTTTTGATGGAATCGATATTCGGAATCGTCAATTTTTGATTAGGATAAATTAAGCTTGGGTTTGAAATTTGCGGATTTGCAGCAATAATTTCCCGTAAGCCGATTTGATATTTCACAGCAATTTTCCACATCGAATCTCCGCTTTTTACCGTATATGTATCAGCGAATACCATCGTTGGAAGTGTTATTAAACACAAAAATAAACTAACCGTTGCCATTATTTTTTTCATTTTTTTCACCTCCTTCTGAATAATAAGTTGCGCACAAAAATTTGTTCTTATCCTTTCTCTCTATGATTTTTTGTTTTTTTATATAAACCTGAATTATTCATAGAAAATCATTAATTGGTTACAATCGTTATTCCAATAAGCTTTTTTGTTAAATGTTAATTCACTTGATAAATGAAAAAAGAATCCATTTCTGATAAGGTTAAAACAACGACGA
>NZ_JBQHVO010000022.1:0-65866 GCF_052064465.1 Niallia sp. HCP3S3_B10
AGAAAACATTTAGAAAACGGATACAAAATTAGAAGTTTTACTTTATAAAAAGGGAGCTAAAAAAAACTCCCACAAAAACTTGACTCAATCTGATCCTATTAATGTTTTTTTATTACTTAGCGAAAAGAATTATAATAAAATATTAGATTTGGAGAATATCAAAAAACATACTTCTTCCCTATCTAAAAAACAAGTAGACGAGGGAATTATTGATATATCGAGTAATAATGTAACAACATTTTTTGATATTATACGCCGAAGAGTACTGGAAAACGGATTACCTCATGCAGTCGAACTAATAAAAAACTACTTACTGGATATTGATGAATTTGATTTAGAATTTAATATAAATAACATGGAAACAAACAGGTCAGTTGGAAAGATGTTTAAAAGCGTTAAAGAATTATCTTTAGGCCAAAAAGTGGTTGCTATGTTATCATTCATTTTATCTTACAGTGATTTTTCAAATGATTATACGCCACTAATTATTGATCAGCCAGAAGACAATTTAGATAATAGATATATCTATAAAAATTTGGTAAGCGATTTAAGGAAAGCCAAATCAAAACGGCAGGTAATAATCGCAACACATAACTCTACAATTGTTACAAATTCCAAAGCGGAACAGGTAATTGTCATGGCATCAAATAACACTAATGGCTGGGTAGAAGCAACTGGATATCCTACCGAAAAATCAATTTTATTACACATTGTAAATTTACTTGAAGGTGGGGTCGAATCCTTCAAACATAAACAGTTTCTTTATCAAGATATTTTAATTGGGAAATAAAATTAACAGTAACATTAATTTATCATTTCTATTTGTTAATTGTTGAATATTGAAAAGCCCCAATACGCAATAAATATACCTTGTGTATCGGGGCTTTTTTCATACTTTCCAGATCATTTTCTCAACTCTTTATAGGCCTCTTTAGCCACTTCTTCTAATACAGTATTGTAAAATGAACGGTTCTCAAAAAGTTTTGAATATGATCCCATTTGTTCTAAATATAATTCCTGAGCCACTCTTTCGAATACATCTGGAAAAATACTTTTTTCAAATATCTCTGCATCATTATTTTGTGCAAATCGTTTTAGCTTCTTGTTTTCTCTAACCGCTTTTTTGTAAATTCCTTCTACTATAACCCTATCGGAATCTGTAAATTTACCTTCAAATCGCTCATTCACACGTTTAATTATATTTTCCAATAGCTCATCTTCTTCTAGAGGCTTTACCCCAGTGTCAATGGATTCAGGATTTTTCAATACATTATAACCAGCATTTTTTTCTAACGCAATGTTACCTTCGAAAGTCCGTTCCAATTTGTAATACTCAAGTTTTAACTTATCCTCAATATTTATATTTTCCCGTTTATTCTTAGGAATAAATTTAATTAAGTAAGAAGTAAATACGTATTCTTCATGTAATTCTTTATCGAACATACGAGTTAATTGTGTAATATAGGAATACCACTTATTAAAATTACGGACAGTTACTCTAAATGTATACTGAGTTTCATCATCAAGCTCCTGATAACGATTAATGATCGGCTTTAAAGCACTTGCCATTTTTCCTAAATCCGTATCTGTTTGTTTCCCCTCTTTAAAATACATCTTTACTAATTGCTGTATATCTTGATCATTATAAACCTTGAAATTACGTAATTTCGTTTTAGTGTCATAAATCAAGTTAACATCAATTTCTTTATCTAAAGAAGTTACTTCATAGTACGGCTCAAAGGCTTTTTTAATATCCTCCGCTTCATTAACAAAATCCAAAATAAAGGTATCCTCTTTATCAGGATGCATTCTATTTAATCTGGACAATGTTTGAACAGCCTTTACTCCCGATAACTTTTTATCAACAAACATCGTGTGCAGTAATGGTTCATCAAAGCCTGTCTGATATTTCTCAGCAACAATCAACACATTAAAGCTGTCAGTATGAAACTCTTCTTTTAGCTGGTTTTCAGAAATTCTTTTTCCATCTTTGGTTTTATTCAAGCTAGACTCTCGGAACTCTTCATCTCTATCATTAACTACACCTGAAAATGCCACTAAAACATCCATATCAGTGTAGCCTTTTTTCTTTATATAATTTTTAAACTCGTGAAAGTAACGTACTGCATGTAATCGGGAGGCTGTAACAACCATTGCTTTTGCTCTTCCCTTAATTTTATTTCTCGTTACGTCACGAAATTGCTCAATCATAATCGCGGTTTTTTGCTGCAAATTATGTGGATGCAATGATTCATATCTACGAATTGCTTTAACCCCCTGTGAAGCCGGGAGTTCTGGATTATCTGGTGCATCTTTAGCAATTCTAAATGATGTTTTATAAGTCATATAGTTTTGTAGGACATCCAAAATAAATTCTTCTTCTATAGCTTGTCTCATGCTATAGATATGAAATGGTTTAAATGAACCATCCGATTGTTTTGTGCCAAACATCTCTAATGTTTTTTCTTTCGGCGTAGCAGTAAAGGCAAAGAAGCTAAGATTACTATGTTTTCCATGTGTTAACAATTCTTTAACAAGTTTATCTTCTTGATCCAATTGATTGGCTTCTAGTTCTCCCTCAATCTCCGCATATTCTCTTAATGCTTCTTCAGTATCAGCTAATGCTGACTTTAACTTTTTAGCACTTGTCCCTGTTTGAGAAGAGTGGGCCTCATCAACGATAATGGCAAAGTTATTACCTTTATTTACTTCAACCTCTTCATAAATAACAGGGAACTTTTGAAGAGTAGTAATGATTATTCTTTTCCCATCGTTAATTGCATTTTTTAAATCCTTTGAGGATTTATTTTCACCGATAGTCTCTACAAGCCCGGTAACATGGTCAAAGCTTGAAATTGTATCTTGTAACTGTCTGTCTAATACGGTTCTATCAGTCACAACAATTACCGAAGAAAAAATAGACTTATTCTCTTCATTGTGCAAACTTGATAAATGATAAGCCAGCCAAGCAATACTATTTGACTTTCCTGAACCTGCACTATGCTGGATTAAATAATTTTCACCACTACCATTTATACGAACATGATTCACTAATTTCCTTACAACATCCAACTGATGAAATCGTGGGAAAATTAGTTTTGAAGAGATTTTAGTTGTTTCTTTTCCATTCTTTATTACCTTTTTCTTTTCTACATCCAAATGCATAAATCTTTGCAAAATATCCATCAAACTATCTTTTGCGAGAACCTTTTCCCATAAATATGCTGTTGCGTATCCTTCCGGGTTAACAGGGTTTCCAGCTCCACCCACTTCACCTGCACCGTTAGAACCCTGATTAAACGGCAAAAAGAAAGTATCTTTACCGTTTAATTTAGTTGTCATCCATACCTCATACAAATCTACCGCGAAATATACCAACACACGTTTATTGAATTGAAAAATTTGTTCACGTGGATCCCGGTCATACATAAATTGTTTTTTAGCATTTTCTACAGATTGTCCTTTAATCTGATTCTTCAATTCTAAAGCTACAACTGGAATTCCATTTAAAGATAGGACCATGTCCAATGTATTATTATTCTCAGTTGAATAAGCAAATTGACGTGTTACTGTTAATCGATTTGAATTATAATCTTTAATTATCTTCTCGTTTAAGGTTGATTCAGGTCGAAATGAAGCTACTTTAAGCTTAACTCCACGATCGGTAATTCCATATCTAAGAACATGAAGTAACCCATTGGTTTCTATTTCATCATTAAGTCGCTTGTATAGCTTTTTCTCTGTTTCATCCTTATAAATTTTTTCATACCGTGTCCAAGCTCTCTCTTGTGTTTCCCTGATATACTCTAATAACTGACTTATATCAATCGCTTTTTCTTTACTGTAATTTACTTGATTTCCCTTTATGTATCCACCTTTATTTAAGAGATATGACTCTATATCTTCTTCAAAACGTTTTTCATTATCTTGGATAGTCAATTAAATGACCTCCTTTTTACCTGTGACATATTCATAAATGAGTGACCTCTTAAATTGTTCCATTTCGTTAAGAAGCTCTTCTTTACTATCAATGAGTTCATCAATTTTTTGTATTTTCCTTGTTAAAAAATTAACGATTTGATTTTGCTCTTCAATACTAGGAATAGGAAAATAAAAATTCAAAAACTCATCTGTCGGCAATCTCCATCTACCATGATTTGACACTCCTTGACCAAATCCATAGAAGGTTTTATTTAAGTAACAGCCCTGTAACAAGTATTTAAAATACTCATGATTAAAATCAATATTGTTTTTAAATCTAAACACGCGATAATCAGGACTTGTTACACCAATATACTTAGAACAATCAACCCAACCAGTTAATAAGTCCATATGATTCATAACAAAATCATTGATCTCTACAATTTGGTATTTACTGTAATCAGAGGAAAGCTGACCCTCATTACTTTGAATATCTTTGATTTTCAATCCCTTTTGGGTTACTGATAGAACATCATAACCTAAATCATTTGCAATAATTTTTTTTATTTCAAAGATGTTTTTCAACTTACTAACTTTCCAATGAAATGGAATGCTACCTAGCCATTCCACACCAGTCTCTTTCATTTCCACATTTGGAGTTAACCCTTTAGTAACAGCTTCGATTATAAGTGATTGCATGTATTTTTTTAATTCAATAATAGAAAGTTTGGTTTTGTCAATTAGGTTCTCAACTTGAGAAACCTTATTATCTAAGTAATTTGATATCTTAACCTGTTCTTCCACTGGTGGAATTGGAATAGCAAAGTTCATTAAAGTTTCATTATTTAATGTCCATCTATGTTCAAATGAAACCCCTTTTCCATGTGCAAAGAAAACTAAAGACCAGTATTGTAACTTAAAATAGTAATCATAATATTTACTAGAACATTCATTTTTGCTTCTTAAATTGATATATGCAGGACTAATAACGCCTTCTATAAATGAGTAATTACAATTAGCTCCACTTGTTAAATCCATAGGGTTTAACAATAAATCGCCTTCTTTTACTATACTGTAGTTGTCATAACTAGCAGCTAGTTGGCCTTCATTATTTGAAATATTTCTCTCTTTAATACCACTTCTTGCAAGAGAAAGTACTTTAGGATTGTTCTCATTATTTATTTCTTTACTTCTAAAGAATAAATGTTTTACCTTACCTACCTCCCAATGTACGGGAATCTCACCAATCCACTCTATTCGACTATCTTTCGTTGGTCTACTCATCTATTACCACCTCCTGACCAGACAATATCTCGAAGTCTTTATGTATTTCTTCTTCTAGTTGTTTAATTCTTGTAGCTATATCCTCTGTTTTTTCAGGCTGAGTAAATTTATAAAACAATCTAGTGAAAGGTATCTCATAACCAATTTTCGTTTTCTTTTCATCAATCCAAGCATCTAAGTTAAAAGGTTTTATTTCCTTTTCAAAATAAGTTTTTATATCCTCTTTTAATGGTATTTCTTCAGTATCTCTTTTTGTAGGGTCAGGTACTTTTTTTCCATTTTTCATGATTAAATTACTAAAATCATCATACTGAGGTGTCTCTACAGTGACCTTATAGTATCCAAATTCAATATTATCAAGAATTTTCGACTCTACAGATTTCTCGTTGAGATAATACTTTTTATTTAAGAATTCTCCATATGCATGAACTATAATTTCTCTACATTCAGGAGTAATGTCAACTCGTTTACTCCCAATTCTTTTACGTCTCAACATATACATATTAGATGCATCTATCAATTGAATTTTTCCGATTCGATGCTTTGGTTTATTTTTCGTCAGTATCCAAATATACGTTGCAATTCCAGTATTGTAAAATGAATCATTCGGTAATTGTATTATTGCTTCAAGCCAATCGTTCTCAATAACGTAACGACGAATTTCACTTTCTCCACTGCCAGCAGCACCTGTAAATAGAGCCGAAGCATTATGAATTATTGCCATTCTACCAGTATTCTTTAATTTACTAAGACCGTTTAATAAAAATAGGAGTTGTCCATCATTTTTTTTCGGCAAACCTACTCCAAAACGGCCATGTTTACCCTTATCATGCTCTTCCTTAACTTTTTTATATTCCGATTTCCAATCTGTTCCAAATGGAGGGTTCGAAATACAATAATCAAAAGTAAAACCTTCAAACATGTCATTACTTAATGTATTTCCTAATTTCATATTCTCCGGATTACCACCCCGAACCATTATATCTGCTTTTGCAATAGCATAAGTTTGTTCGTTTATTTCTTGACCGAAAGTAGTCACTTCTGCTTCTGCATCTAATGCTTTTAATCGCTCTTCCATAGCACTTAACATCTGAGATGTACCCATTGTTTGGTCATATACTGTCTTAGCAACACCCTCATCAATAAGAACGTCTTTTTCTTCTGCAATAAGTAGGTCTGTCATGAGATATATAATATCCCTACTTGTAAAGTGGGAACCAGCTTCTTCATCATAGCTCTCTGAGAATTTCTTAATTAGTTCTTCAAAGATATACCCCATGTCCGTGCTTGTTATTTTGTCTGGTCCCATATAGGCTTTTTCTGAATTGAATTCTTGAATAATAAAAAATAACTTATCATTATTAGCTAATTTTGTGATTTCTCTTTCAAAGTCAAAGTTCTTCAAAACATCCTGTACGTTTTCGGAAAACCCATGTAAGTAAGCAAGGAAATTTTCTTCAATATTGTTCGGATCCGATAATAAATTTTCAAATGTATAATTGCTGATATTATAAAAAACATAACCAGATGCTTTTTGTAAAAATCCACCTTTTACTTCTAAGTGTTTCACCTTTTCATATGTCTCCAAAACTTTATCCCTCGTAGGTAATAAAGTGTCATGAAAGCGTTTAATTACTGTCATTGGTAAAATCACTTCGCCATACTCATGTGGCTTGTATAAGCCTCTTAGAGCATCAGCAATGCTCCAGATTAAATTTGCTTTTTCCTGTATATTTGTGCCTGTTTGAATATGTCTTAATTCTTCATTCATTGATTTATCCTCCATATATATAATCCATTATGCTTCTATTATTTATTATATCTTTGTTCTGATTTGCTCGGCTTTATTTTTCTTTTTAGCCCTAACAAGCGTAGATACCGAAATCCCAGTCATATCTTCCACTTGTTTATACGAATGATTATCTAGTAATGATAATGCATGATTAATTTGCTGCCTTGAAAATTTTTTTGGCCTCCCCTCTCGGAAGTCAGGATTCTGCTTTGCCAACATTTTCCCTTCTTGAGTTCGTTCTACAATCATATCTCGTTCAAACTCTGCAAACGCTGAGAAAATCGTGAAAATTAACCTTCCAGTGGGTGTATTTTCGATAACTCCCATATTCAATACATGAACTTTAATATTCCGTTCAAATAAATCTTTAATGATTTCAAGAGCATCTTGTGTACTCCGAGCAAAACGGTCTAGTTTTGTAACAACCAACGTATCTCCTTCTTGTAACATATCAATCAACTTCTGAAATTCAGGTCGCTTTTTGTTTGTCCCTGAATATTTTTCTGAGTATATTTTGTCACAGTTTTCATTCTCTAACTGTTTCAGTTGAACCTGTAAATCCTGATGCATCGTACTTACTCTTGCATACCCATATTTCAAATAACCACCCCTTTTCATTAAAATTTGAGATATATTTATGAACATAAGTATTGATTAAGCTTGATACCCCTATTTTATAGTACTATGGTATCATGTTCAATACTTTGAAGTTTTGACAATCTTTCAACTTGAACTTATCCATGAAATTGTCACTTTATTTATATAGAGAAGTACCTCGTCGTAAAATGACGAGGTACTGAAACTGTAATTACAACAAAAAAAAGCTGCCTAATGACAGCTTCGACTATTATTATTTTGCCACTCTAATTTTTTTCCTTTAACAACAGCTGCTAGCACCGATTAAAACTAATCCAGCACCATTTTGATTTTCCTCTATATCTAATGTTAATTCTTCAGTACCCGTAACTTTTGAATCGAAGGCTACTTTAATTCCATTAATCGTTTCGATCTTATCCGATTCTATCGGTGGATCTAAGGTGATCGTAAATTGCGGGCCACAACATCCCGCAACAGTAGAAAGACGAATTCCTTCTGCTCCTTTTTCTTGTAAAAAGTTCTCTAACAGTTGTTTAGCCCCATCTGTAATTTTCATTTTATTTCTCTCCCTTTATATTTACTATGCATTTGGATAAATTCTTCTCAGTGTCTCTTTCATCTCTGGTTTCACACTAATTTTTGGCCGTACGTTCTTAGCCATCTCTTCTGCTTCTTCGATTGTACTTGCATTTCCCAAAGCCAATAATGTACCGATTGCAACAGTACCTGTACGGTTACTCCCACCTTGACAGTGGAAATAAACGTTTTTCCCTTCATTATACGCATTCACAACCTGTTCAATGGATTTCTTAACAGATTCATCTTGGCGTTCAGCATCGTCCACAATAGGGCTGTGTATACGATTATAATTAGAGCTAGCCTTTGGAGATTCTGCTCTTAAATCAAAGATGACATCTACTTTTTCATTTTTCATCATATCTTCTACATCATCTGCACCACCGATGTAAATACGTTCCTTTACTAATTCTTGATAATTCTTTGTTGTCATGTTTTCCCTCCTGCTATGATGATTTACTCCAATCATGAACTGCATTTCCTTCTAAATATCTTTCCGCATCTAGTGCTGCCATACATCCCGTACCGGCGGCAGTAATCGCTTGACGGTATTTTTTGTCTTGTACATCCCCACAAGCAAATACCCCCGGAACATTGGTTTCAGTAGTACCGGGTACAACATTGATATACCCTGTTTCATCTGTATCTATCTGACCATTCAAAAATGATGTATTTGGTTTATGTCCGATAGCGACAAAAATCCCATCCGTTTCAATAATCTCTTCTTCATTGGTCTCATTATTTTTCACTTTTAACCCTGTAACACCATTTTCTCCTGCCATTACTTCTAGTGGTGTTTTATTAAGTTTCCAAGATATTTTTGCATTTTCTCTCGCACGATCCTGCATAATTTTTGAAGCTCGGAGTTCATCTCTTCTATGGACAATGATGACTTCACTTGCAAACTTTGTTAGAAAATTCGCTTCTTCCATAGCAGAATCCCCACCGCCAACGATAATCACTTTTTTACCGCGAAAGAAAAACCCATCACAAGTGGCACATGTACTAACTCCGCGACCTATGTTCTCTCTCTCCCGGTATATTTAAAAGTTTTGCGGAAGCACCTGTTGAAAGGATAAGTGATTCCGTTTCAATTTCACCAATACCGTTAACATCTAAGCAAAATGGTTTCTTTGATAAATCTATATTTGTAACCCAGCCTCTTTTAAATTCAGCCCCAAAACGCTCTGCTTGCTTTCTCATATTCTCCATTAATTCTGGTCCCATGATTCCGTTAGGAAAACCCGGAAAGTTTTCAACCTCTGTTGTAAGAGTCAACTGTCCGCCCGGTTGATCACCTTCAATCACAACTGGTTTCATATTTGCTCTTGCAAGATAAATAGCAGCTGTTAACCCTGCTGGACCTGTTCCTAAAATCACCACTTTTTCCATACTCGATTCCCCCACTGATTAATGAATATAATCTTTTAGCTTGTTGTACCCAATTTTTTCTTCTGGTAACCACGGAATAACGGCACACTTTTCAGACTTGTTATCCCTCACTTCTTGAATCCATTCTTTTTCTGCCAATGCTTTCCCTTTTAAAATAGGATCGTTTGTATTAGTGGCAGATAAACTTTGATTAATGACCCACCATTTTGGATTTATACTTGCCCGTCTTAAATCGTCTTGTAATCTAGATGCTTCTAAAACAGGTGTCGCTTCTGCCAGTGTGACAATCACTACAGATGTTTCTTTTGGATTTCGAATTTGTGGCAACAGTTTTCTTGCACTTTCTGGCACTTCTCCTGTTGACCTTTCGATTTCTTTACTATAAGACTCTGAGGCATCTAATAATAGTAAGGTATGCCCTGTGGGTGCTGTATCAATGACGACAATCTCATTTTCCGATTTAGCTACAACTTCTGCAAAGGCTTGGAAAACGGCAATTTCTTCTGTACATGGTGATTCTAAATCTTCTCTTAAATAAGCAAGTCCAGCTTCATCTAAATCCTTACTCGATTTCGAAAGCACTTCAGCTTTGTACTTTTCAACCTCTTTTTTCGGACTAATGCTGCTAATGGTTAGGTTTTGATTTAGATGACCACTTTGGAATTGATAGTCCAAATGTGCTGCCGGATCTGTAGTGGTTAAATGGACCTGATGTCCTTTTTCAACTAAGCCAACTGCGATAGCTGATGCAACAGTTGTTTTTCCAACACCACCTTTACCCATTGTAAAAATCAACTTTGTACCTTTTACTGAAAAGTCATCAATGACAGCTTGTAATCCCGGAAGATTTACGGATGGAATTTCTTCATTCAAAGTTGCTAAAACTTTGGATGGTTTAAACAAGTTTCGAAGGTTTTCTACACCTGTTAAAGAATAGGAAACATACGGTAACGAGTACGTAATAGTCTCATGTAAATTATCCGGAATTTGTTTTAACGCATCTCTTTGTCGATGATAAAAAGCAGATGAGATTTCATCGTTCTCATTGTGATTTTGAAGAAGGCCATTTATAATGAGCATTTGGTTTTTAATTCCAATTTCTTTCAGTTCCTTTGAAGCACGATCTGCTTCTAAAAGAGATGAAACATCTGGTCTGGTTACCAATATAAGCGTCGTTTTAGAAGGGTTAGAAAGGGCAGATACTGCGTTTGAATAAAGACTCTTTTTATCTGCTAACCCAGATAAAGGGCCTAAACAGGATGCGCCATGCGTACTTTCTTCTAAAAATCCATTCCAAGCTGTTGGGAGTTGTAAAAGGCGTAACGTATGACCAGTTGGCGCTGTATCAAAAATAATATGGTCATATTGATCTGTAATTTCACTATTTGTAAGAAAACCCGTAAACTCATCAAATGCAGCAATTTCAACCGTACAAGCACCTGACAATTGTTCTTCCATCGTAGCCACTACTGCTTCTGGAAATTTATCACGATATGGACCAACCACACTTTCACGGTAAGCTTTTGCGGATGCTTCTGGGTCAATATTGCTTGCAAATAAATTTTCAACGGCTGGCACTGCTTTTGGGGTGCTTGTAAGTTCGATTCCAAATACATCTTGCAGATTAGAAGCAGGATCTGTACTTATTAACAATACACTTTTTCCACTATCCGCCAATGCTACTGCTGTTGCACAAGCTGTCGATGTTTTTCCTACTCCGCCTTTTCCTGTTAAAAATAAAAATTGAGTATCAACATGATTCGGACTAAATAATGGATACATATCTTTTGCCTTCTTTCGAATGGATTATAGTTGATTTAAATTAAACGAAATTCGTGATTTTGGTTTTTCATATAATTCTTCTGGTTTTACTCCAAACCATTCTGCAAATTCTTCATTTGTAGGGTAGCTTCCCACTTTTACTAACTTGTCATTAACTAAAACCACTGGTAAGGCATTCGGTCCTTTTTCTATAAATACACGGTTTATTTCTTCATTTTCCGCAAACTTATCAGGATCACTTGTTAGTTGGTATCGTTTAATATTAAAGCCCTTTGACTCTAATGAATAAACAGCAGACGCTACTCTAGTTAACTCTGGATCAACACTTGGTCCACATACTCCCGTGGAACAACACATTGCAGGATCAAAAATCTCAACTTTATTCATGTAAAAGCCTCCCAATATATTATTAAATAAGCATTTACTTATTTGTTTATTTAAAGAAAACCAAGAGGAAATCCTCTTGGTTATTCTATTGTCTGCTTATTCTCCCGTTTCCGCAAAGCGTTGGATTCTTTCACCAATTTCATCACGAACACGTTGGAATACAGCCCACTTTTCTTCCTCTGTACCTTCTGCTTTTGCGGGATCATCAAAGCCCCAATGATCACGTTTTACGTGTGGTGGTGTCATCGGACATTTATCCGCAGCATCTCCACATAAAGTTACAACAAAGTCCGCATTATTTAGAATTTCAGGATCTATAATGTCTGAAGTTTGATTTGAAATGTCAATACCTACTTCACTCATGGCTTTAACAGCATTTGGATTTAATCCATGTGCTTCAATTCCGGCACTTTTTACTTCCCATTCATCACTGAGATGCTTTTTAGCCCATCCTTCTGCCATCTGGCTACGGCATGAATTACCTGTACATAAGAAATAAATTGTTTTTTTAGACATAATATCATTCTCCTTTTAGATAATTAATAAAGTTAAAAACAGACCTAGTAAAGTGATAAATAAGATTGGGATTGTTAAAACAATACCCGTCTTGAAATAAGTTCCCCATGAAATTTTAACCCCTTTTTGAGATAGAACATGGAGCCACACTAAAGTTGCAAGAGAACCAATTGGTGTAATCTTTGGACCTAAATCAGATCCAATGATATTCGCATAAATCAGCGCCTCTCGGATAACACCTGAAGTATTGGTTTCAGCAATGGCTAATGCATCAATCATAACCGTTGGCATATTATTCATGATGGATGATAGGAAAGCTGCAATAAAGCCCATTCCTATCGTCGCAACAAATAACCCTTGCTCGGCAGTTGCCTGAATAACACTAGCTAATGAATTGGTTAGCCATGCATTTCCTAGACCATATACAACAATGTACATTCCAATTGAGAAAAACACGATATTCCACGGAGCGCCTTTAATAACTGCTTTTGTATTAACGACTTTACTCCTTCGAGCCACCAATAAAAAGACAATAGCAATTATCCCTGCCACAATTGAAACAGGAATATTAATGAATTCACTTGAAAAGTATCCAATTAGTAATATCCCCAAAACAACCCATGAGAGACGAAACATTTTTGGATCTTTAATGGCATCTATCGGTTGTCTTAATTTAGATAAATCATACGTTTTTGAAATGTTTTTTCTAAAATACACTAATAACACCGTAATCGTTGCAAGCAATGAGAATAAGTTCGGTATAACCATCCTAAAAGCATATTCTACGAACCCAATTCCAAAGAAATCGGCAGATACAATGTTAACTAAGTTACTGACAACAAATGGCAATGAAGTTGTATCTGCGATAAATCCACTTGCCATAATAAAAGGAAACACTAGTTTTTCTTTAAAATTCAAATTACGCACCATCGCTAGGACAATCGGTGTCAGGATTAAGGCAGCGCCATCATTAGCAAATAATGCAGCAACAATCGCTCCTAAAATACTGACATAGACAAACATTTTTACTCCATTACCTTTAGCAGCTCTTGCCATATGCAGTGCGGCCCATTCAAATAATCCAATCTCATCTAAGATTAATGAAATAATGATAATAGCGACAAAAGATAATGTTGCGTTCCAAGTAATGCCGATAACTTCGAACACATCGTTAAAACCGACTACACCCACTAGTAAAGCTAGGATGGCTCCACCACAGGCAGACCAACCGATATTCAATCCTTTAGGCTGCCAAATAACTAAAATGAGTGTTGCCAAAAAAATGACTGATGCTAATATTGCAGTTATCAAATTCCTTACCTCCATTAGTCACACGAGATACGTAACCCCTGTTCCTCTAATTCCTGTAGTTTATAATCTTGATTGGGAAGACGTTGCAGTAAATCTGTGATTAATGGATAATAGTCACTATCTTTATTCAATGAGTAAATAATCCATTGCCCTTTTCTAGTTTCCGTAACAATTCCAAGATCCTTCAATTTACGAACATGCTGACTAATAGCAGGTTGGCTCACTTTAAAAATTTCAACAAATTCGCAAACACAATAATCATTCGTGGCCAGCATTTTTACCATCGTTAATCTTGTCTTATCACCTAAGAGCTTTAAGATAGCTGCAACTTTTTCAATCTCTACCGTGGCTAATTGCAAGATGTACACCTCCCACATTGACCTAAATATAAACAAATAACAATTCGCTTATATAATAATTTACTTATATAATATTTCACTTATATATGTTTTGCAACTGTTTTTTTATTAATTTATTAAGAAAAAATGAAAACAAAAACCTTTGTAATATCAAAACAATTAATTCTTATACGCATCAATTTATGATAAAGTAACGATTGTATTTTATTTATTATTGTTAGGAGATTACAATGAATTTAATCGAAAAGTTATATACTTTTATTATTTTTTTAGCTGTAATTATTGGTTTAAGCATAGGACAAGTAGAACTAATACGAGCTAATGCGGAAAGTTTTATTGTCCCTATACTAGTAGCTATGTTGTATATTACTTTCTTACAAATTCCTATTGAAGAAATATGGATAGCTTTTAAAAACATTAAGTTTACATATACTTCAATCATTATAAACTTTGTTTGGACACCTATTTTAGCATGGCTACTAGCATTAGGTTTTTTAGGTGACAATCCAGCATTATATATTGGATTCATTATGCTGATGGTTACACCATGTACTGATTGGTACTTAATCTTCACAGGGATCGCAAAAGGAAATGTTGCATTATCAACAGCTATCTTACCTCTAAACTTAATCTTACAGGTCATTTTGTTGCCTATTTATCTTCTTATTTTTGGGGGAACAACAGGGGTTATAGAATTTTCATTTCTGATGGATAGTATTTTAATTGCTCTATTCTTACCTTTAGTTTTAGCTTTTCTAACAAAAATGGTCTTGAGAAACAAACAACAGTTAAGAGACAACCTTATCTCTAACCTCAGCGTGTTACCTATTATTTTTCTTAGTCTTGCTATCGTTGCGATGTTTGCTTCGCAAGGACAACTATTGCTTGATAACCTAGATTTAATGTGGCAAATCACCATTCCGATCCTTTTATTTTTCATCATTAATTTTGTTGTTGGCCAAAAGGTTGGACAGCTTATGAAGTTTCCATACAAGGACAGAGCAAGTCTGGGTTTAACTACTCTAGCAAGAAATTCTCCAATCGCTTTAGCAATTGCCATGACTGCATTCCCAGACCAACCTTTAATTGCTTTAACACTCGTTATTGGTCCTCTGTTAGAGTTGCCTATTCTTGCTATTGTTACTCAGCTTTTACTATTTATTTCCAAAGATAAACAAACATCATAATCATAAAAGCACATATCATTTTAAATAGATGTGTGCTTTATGTTTTATTACTGCATCTTGTTTTATTTGTTGAAAACGAAAGCAGTGAAAATTTATATCTAGCTCTTTTTATTAAGATATGTTTTTTATATAAGTTGTAACATTCCCTAAACAACAACTACCTTGTGGATTGTTTACCTCACAGCCACATCGGTTTTCTTTTATGTTTTCGCGAATATGTTCTACTGGTTTAGGAGTAAGTCCATTTTCCACATATTGTTTAATTTTTTCTTTTGTCCAATCAAAACAATAACAAATTGGTGTAGTTGCTGATTCATCTTTTTGATGTACAGCTACCTTCAAGTCAGATACAAGGTACTTTTTATTATTCGTATCAAAATAGACTACATCACAGACTTTATTTGAACAAAAATAATGATTTTCTTTAGCATTTAATGTTTCTAATGCAGATGGTTTAAGTAATGATTTTAGTGTAATTAACTTTACATTCTTAGCCTTATTTTTGCATGATGGACAACTACCATTATTTTCAACTTTTATTTCTTTGACGTTACTACAACAATCCCCCATAATACTTCTACCTTTAAAAATTTATTATTTCGTAAATTTTCTACTGTTTTCTTTTCTTAATTCATTAAAGCCTCGATAATAGGACATTCGTAAATATTTTTGTTTTCAGGACATCTTTCTTTAAGGTCTATCAACATTTGTTCATTTTTTTTAGATCTTCAATTTTACGCTGGATGTCCCCTAATTTAAGAACAGTGAAATCATATATGTCACGGCACTTTGTTTCGTTGTGATCAACAACCCCTAGCAATTTGTCAATTTCATTTAAGGTAAAACCCAATTCCTGCATCCGTTTTATGAAATGTAATCGATCAACCGTTTGTGGAGAATACATTCTGTATCCTTTTTCGGTACGATTTGGCACTGGAATTAAACCTAAACGCTCATAATACCGAATAGTCTCCTTGTTAACACCACACTTTTCAGCTAGTCCCCCAATACGATATCGCATCTATCTCACCTCAAATATATTATAAACCCTGTACCATAGTACAGGGTCAAGGGAAGTTCTATTTACTATAGTATCGACCACTTCCAACTGCTATTTTTCAATAAACCTAATTATTGTTCACAAAAAGTTAATAATAAAAAACAACAAAACTATAAAACTAGTTTTATACTTATAGTAGGAGGTTGAAACATATGCATATGGAAATACCACTTTCAACAAAAACAACTGTAAAAGATAATCAAGAAACAAAAAACATTGTAAATCAATCTGAAGAAGAACTACCATTTTTAAAAGAAAATGATAAACGAATGGAAAAAGCAGAGTTTTTCAAAGCGTTGGGGGATGAGACGCGATTAAGAATTATTGGGATGTTAGCGATTGATGACTTATGTATGTGTGAAATAGTATCTGGTTTGGATATTCCAACCTCTACTGTTTCACATCATTTGAAACTCCTAGAAAGAGGAAATGTGATTAGGTCTCGGAAAGAAGGACGTTTCACCGTCTATCGTCTGCAAAGAGAAAAGGTTCTTCCTTATTTAAGGTAAGAACAATAGAAAGAAGGAAAATATTATGGAGATATTTTCGTGGCTGAATGACCAGCTTCTCAAAATGGAATGGCTTTCTGATCTAGTCAAATTGCTTGTGCAAAGAGTTTTTCAACTTCCTATTGAAGAAAGACTCGGAGGAAGTATACATTTTTTTATCTATGACACCATTAAAATTTTTATTTTAATGACTGTTTTAATCTTTTTCATATCCTATATCCAAAGTTATTTTCCACCTGAAAGGACAAAAAAACTTTTGGGCGGGATCAAAGGGATAAAAGGAAATATTCTCGGTGCATTACTTGGAACGATTACTCCCTTCTGTAGTTGTTCCAGTATACCCATCTTTATCGGTTTTACATCTGCAGGTTTACCATTAGGTGTCACTTTTTCTTTTTTAATTTCTTCACCGATGGTAGACCTTGCTTCTTTTCTTTTATTAACGTCATTCTTCGGAGTGAAAATCGCTGCCATTTACGTAATTGTTGGTTTAATCCTTGCCGTAATTGGCGGTACACTTATTGATAAATTGAATTTAGGAAATCAGGTAGAATCCTTTGTAACATCAGGACACAGCAACATAGATGGACAAATAGAAGAGTTAACTTATAAGGACAGAATCAACTATTCTGTTGAACAGGTAAAGTCCATCTATAAAAAGGTTTGGTACGCCATTCTTATTGGTGTTGGAATTGGTGCATTGATTCATAATTGGATTCCACAATCGGTTATTGAAACAGTTATCGGAGAGAACAACCCATTTGCTGTTTTAATTGCAACCCTTGTTGGCATACCTATTTATGCTGATATTTTTGGAACTTTACCAATTGCAGAAGCTTTATTTGGAAAAGGTGTAGAAATAGGAACCATCCTTTCTTTTATGATGGCCGTTACAGCTTTATCCCTGCCTTCTCTAATTATGTTAAGTAAAGTAGTGAAGCCAAAATTATTAGCTACTTTTATCGCTATATGTGCTTTAGGAATTATTATTATTGGTTACACATTTAATTCGCTGGATTTCCTATTTTCATAGGGATTACCATATTTTTCACCATATTATATTGTTAAGGAGATGCTTAAATTGATTATTAAAGTATTAGGACCCGGTTGTGCAAATTGTAAAAGATTAGCAAACAATGTAGAAGTAGCAATTGAAGAACTTGGTATAGATGCTGCTATTGAAAAAGTAACAGATTTTAAGGAAATTGCAAAATATGGGGTTATGAGTACACCTGCACTCGTTGTTGACGAACAGTTAATAGTTTCAGGAAAAGTGCCTAAATCTGAGGAAATAAAAAAGTATCTACAATAGATTTAAATAAAAGGATCGGTTATTCGTAAAAATAAACAACCGATCCTTTTTTATCCTTCTAATGAGTAAATGGTCTGGGGGAGTAATTGTGATTCTGTAATGAGCTAAGCTTACACAAGGCATAATTAACCCCCTCTTATAATGAAATCCGTTAGTCAGACGTTATCATCTAATATTTCAATAACAAATTTTGTCTCAAGCTCTTCAACAACTTGCCAATCAGAAGCAGTTGTGTCTGGTCTGATTGGATCACATTCAGAACCAGTTCCAATTTTATCAACAATAACAATCATTTTAAAACAACTCCTTAATCATAAAGTTTTCAAAACGTGTCTCTAAATCTCGCTTACTTTTTATATAAAAAGCTTTATTAATATTCCTTGTTATAAAGTCATTATCGATACTTTCCTGCTCTAATACGTATAGCCTCAATACATACATCTACTAACTTTTCATCGTTCACAGCACAAATGATTTCCGCTACCGAAACCTTATAATCATTATAAAGAGACATTCCTAAATCAACCATTCTTATGGTTGAACCTGTCAACGCAGCAGCATTATGACCACGTTCATCGTCAAAAATATCAGCAAGGGGACCACAGCTTAGATCAATATTATCCTTACAAAAACATTTAAATACTTCGGGGTATGAAGCGATATAAATATTTGCTTCATACTCTAAATCTTTACCGTGGCTTAAAGCATATAATTGCATCAGCCATTTATAATTTTCTAAATGTTCATCGTTAGCAAAATACATATTATTCCCCTTCCTTTATTCAAAAATAAGATAACTACTACCGACAACAAAAATATCAATTCATTTCTTCTATATAAAAATGACTTTGCTACAATTCTATTAATTATCCACAAACTACCATTACACTTTCTCTGGGAATAATTAAAATTCACTATTGAGTACACAAAAGTACACAGTCATTTATTATTTTAGTATTATGAAACCCTTTTGTTACAGTCTTTCTTCGTCAAAGTACAGAAAGTACCCAGAGTACTCTAATTTAATTATCACTCTACTAAATAAAAAAATATTATTTTATTAGAACATTTTCCGGAGAATTACATGTACATTATTATTTAGAGTACTTTGAGTACTTTGAGTACCAATATGTTTAAATACTTTATTTATCAACATCTATTGCAGTACACAGAATCTAACTTTGTTGAATCATTTGCGTACTTTGGGTACTGCAAGGATTTTCAATTGTAAAATCAAACCCTAACTCCTTAATACAAGACGGATTCAAAACAACTGCAGTGAATTTATTATTACCATGCTTGATTTGTTTATAATCAACAACTTTTTCATTTCGTGTAAACTGTTGGGTATACCCTCTCTTTGCCCACTCACGCCTAATCATTTTTTCTTCAGGTCCAAGAAATTTCTTTAAGAAACTTGGCATCAAGCAAATCGTGTTGTGATGATAAACGGCCTTTATATCATTAGGTAGATTATCATAATAGATATCATTTCTTGTACTATCTAACTCATATAACATTTGTTCAAGTATCTCTTTAGGCTTATCCAGTGCATGATTTTCCTTTGCTATTTCATCAAAAAGGCAGACTAGTGTATTTAAATCTATATCAAAATTAAAACCTTTATTTAAAACTGAACCTGTAAAATGAACAGATGCATAGTATAGACTTAACCTTGTTAAAACTTCGTTATCCTTCGATTTTTTCATATATAATTCTTTGAATTTATAAAACTCGCGAATGAAAATGTTCCTTTTCTCCCGCCAATATTTTATAAATTCAACACCAATAGCCCCATGATTTTCGTTCATTGCCTTATATATATCCGAAAAAAATTGATGATCGACTTTAACAAACGGTTGATCTACAATTGAGATAATCCTTGCCGCCGCACCCCCCGCCTTTGCAGCGTAATCCGCTAAGGAAACTTCACCAGTACTTATCAAAATATTGTTCCAAGTCGCTTCTCTTTGTGATCCCTTTAGACTTCCTCTACCTTTAGAGCGACCACCGCTAAACATATAAATAACTGATTGTAATATTCGTTCATCAGCCTTTCGAGTATCGTCCATAAATAAAGGAAAACTATTTAAGAACCCAGCCTTACGCTCTATGGAAACTCTGGTTGCATTCCATTCGTTTATTAAGCTCTCACTGCCCCAAACACTTCTAGCAACCTGTAAGGATGTTGACTTCCCCTGTGAAGTTGGCCCGGATAGGTCTATAATAAAAGGACTTACTTCTAAATCGTGTAAAATAACTGATGCAAAAGAAGCCAAAACAATAAATAGCACTTTGGGGTACGCCTTAATTCGATCCAATACTTCATTTTTCCAAGTTTCTGGAGTCCCTTTTATTTCGAACCCTTCAAGTAACTGGCGTTCTCCAATGTCGTTAGGTACAATCTCCACACCACAAGACTCTAATGGATGAATAAAGTTATTCTTAATACGGCCTAACCTCTCAACCATATGGCAATGTTCCAACCCATTGAATGATAAATACTTATCAAAATAGTTAATCAAATCTTTGTAATTTATATCGTTTACAGAAAAACCTTTATCTGCTAATGTTAGTAGTTCTTTTCTAGTGGATAGAGTACTGGCCGGTACAATTTCATGTTTTTCTTGCCCCCGATTCATCCACGTTATCTCATAATGAACGCTGTTTCTTTCGATATTTGAAAACTCTTTTATTATCTTTGGAGCCATACGTGAAACTATTACCTCTTCTTCAACTTCCACCCCTTTTACTTTTCTGGTCACAGTCTTAAATAGCTTGTTACCAGCTATGAAATAAGGTAATGGGACCATTGTATTGGAAGAATGTGCATCAGCGATATTATTTTTCATTCCGATTGCGATAGGACTGTTAATGATATTAGAATATTTACAACCGTTACATACACCAAACTCTTCGTTAATTGAACTGCAGGTTCTTGGTTTCATTTTTGAGCGAATTTCTGTTATTTTTCGATTCGTTTCACTTTCTGTGTAACTTGGATGTCCCACACTCCATTCATGACAAATCTTTTCATAACTTTCACAATAAGCGCCGATTGAAAGTGCAGCCATCCATTCGGAATATGTAGCACTCTCTTTGTTATCTAAGTAAGATTGAATGAAATTACAACCTTCTATAATGGGTTTAACTTTTGCATCTGGCAGTTGAGGCTTTCTATCTTTTATCCCATGATTGTTATTTGAAGGGTTTTTTATTTCCAATTCTTCGATTGCATTGCGCAATTCCATTAATGAATAGCGGTGATCAGACATTTTCAAGGTGCTTACTAACTTCGGTTGTTCCTTACGATTATATGTACCCGGAACCCTCAAAACCCTTGCTAAGTCACTTGTATTATCAATGTGAAGTCCTTTTTCTTTTGCTAATCGAATGAATACTGATTGAAATCTCTTCAGCATTCTATCAGCACTTTCACGATCATTTTCCGTTAATATACGTACTGCTTCATCAAACAACCAATAACAATGCCATCCACCACCACTATTAATCATAATAGACGGCTCTAAAGGAAATGTATCTAATATAACTTTTGCTTCTTGTTCATTTGGAAGGTTCTTAGCTGCATGTTTTCCACCCTTTATATCAATTTCCACCCACACACCGGGTAAATATAAAATATCCGTGTTTCTACCTCTCTCATACTTACCAAGTCGTTCTTTTCGTAAACCCACACCAATATATACGTTATATTCCTTAGCTAACATCGTTGAATCAAAAGCAGCTGTTTCTATTTCCTTAACTTCATACCATTTAGTTTCTTTATTTTCAGAAGTCCACAAAGAAAGAAAACCATTATTAATTTTGCCATATAAAGCATTAAAAAAATCACTTGCTAGTTTTATGCTTTGGCTTTCATTCATAATATCACCATCATTTCGTACAGTATTAATTGTTAAAATCTACTTAAATTTTCTAGATCAAAATTATGGTCTTTTGATATATTGGTAGTGTATTAATTTTTAAAAATCAATGTTGGAGCATTGAATTCGACCTTTGTAATAATCTGTTGTTCTGCTTGATTACAATTAATTAAATTCGGTTAAAAACTTAGTTTATTTTTCAGTATAAATGGTTGAAACTAGCAAATAGATTAAGCGTCTGTCCACTACTATTTTTTTATTTATCTATTTACCTCTATAACTAGTTGTCTATACTTCTTTTTACCATTCGTTCATAATTTCTCTTATCACACGTTTCGATTCTTCATAAAACCAGTACCTCTTACCTTTTTCTTTTCTTCTTTCCAATAATTTCATTCGTGGATCACGTAAAAACTCAACTTCTAAGGTTGATCTACTCATACATGTTCGTTTAGACATTTGATCAACATCCCAAATAAATAACGCTTCTTCTATAGACTCTTCTAGTTTTTGATTAATATAATTTCTAACCTCATCTTGATTAACATCAACTTTTATCTGTGCCATTTGCATGTAATCTTCCTCCGCTTTTTGTTTTTTTGTTAAAACAAATTATTTCTCCATTTTCTCGTAAAACTTTAAATGGACTTAATTTGTTTCATATTCGTAAGTTAATATAGTTTGTTTAACATTCTGATTGATTTTTAATGCATTCGTTAATTATTAAACAAACAAATCAAACTTTTGTTAAACTTATAATAACAACACTTTGTTTTATCAGGCAAAAAATAACCCTCGGAAATTTTTCAAACATTTAAAGTTGCTATTTTTATATCAATATTAGATAATAATTATCAAAGAGGTGGGGATATGAATTATGCAGATTTATTAAGATGTTATATTAAAAAATCAAGATTAACTTTAGATGAAATATCATTAAAACTTAGACAACAAGGAATAGCAGCAACAAAACCTTATTTAAGTAAACTTCAAAATGGAAAAACCCCTCCAGCAAGTGATAAATTGAATCAGGCACTTGCAGAAATCACAGATGGAGATGCCAAAAAGTTACAGTGGGCCTCATTTGTTGAAAAGGCGCCAGAAGATGTTAAAAGGTTCTTTACTTTAGTAGAAAATCCATTAATGTTTTCTCTATTAAAAGTAGAAGAAAAATTCCCCGGATTTTTAGAGGGTAAATATAAAGGTAGTAATCTTACCAAAGAGATTATGTATTCCGAAGAGTTTAAGCAGTTTTACGATTTATTTGGAGCTTTTATTGAAGGCATAGAAAAAGAGAATCAAAACCCTATATCAAAAGAGGAATATGAGGAAATATATAAAGAAGAACCACCATTAGAAAAGGGAAAAGTTATTCAAATTAATCTATATGAGGCTTATCTAGATCATGCTAAGAAAACTATAAATAAAACTCCTGACCAACTACTAGATGATGTTACATTCTTTAATGTATGTACAGAAGCCTTTCATGCCCTTGAATTAAGATTAGACCAAATAATAGCAAACTCTATAATAAGAAACGGTGCTGAACCTGAATGGGCTACAGAATACATTGAAGGTCTTTCATTAAGAGAAAAGCTTGAGTCTGATCTAAAAATACATTTAGGTTATGATATTACTGCTGAATCATTTTATACGGATTTAGTGAACATTATTAAACTAAGGAAGCAACCTGCTAACCCTTTAGCTAAAACAGAAAAAAAGACCGCAGAAAACATAATAAATATAATTGAAAATGCTATTAAAGCCATTAATCTAAAAGTTAATGAAAATGGTTTTGAATGACATTATTAAATTTTAGGAGGTGATGCCGTTTAATATCAATCCCCCATAAGCGTCTGTCCACGTTTGAAAGGGAAGATATTCATGAAAAAATACAAGTCCAAAAAAGATAATGATTTATACTATTACTTTAATGTTAAAAATGAAAAATTATGGGGATACCGTTATCGATATTATGATGCTCTCGGAAAAAGGAGAGAAAAGTCTCAACAGGGATTAAAGTCCGAAAAAGTTGCATACCGTGCCTTACTTGAAGTAAAGGCTAGTATTCTCAATGGTGAAGTAAAGCAAGTGGAGAATTCGAATTTAACAGTCTCAGAGTGGCTGGATATTTGGTTTGAAACTCATAAAAATGACTGGGAAATTACAACACAATTGCAACGAGAAAATGCTATTAAATATCAAATGAAGCCGATGCTTGGAAAATATAAGTTAGCCGAATTAGACAAGACCACCTATAAACGAGTATATATTAATAAACTTTTGGATTATTATGAACCTAGTACAGTACAATTATTTCATCGGCTCTTTAAGGTTGCGATTAACGCAGCAGTGGATGATGAAATTATTCCACGCAATCGTTTCAAGAAAATAACCATTCCAGTTGAAGAGGTAAACGATAACTTTCTCACAGCTAAGGAATTGAATGAATTTCTTAAAGCTGCTAAGGAATTAGAGAATATTACTAATTACACACTCATCTTACTTTTAGCATATACAGGTGTGAGGAAAGGTGAAGCTTTAGGGTTAAAGTGGAATAATATAGACTTAGAAAATAATAAAATTACCGTTGAACGTACTAGAGATAAAAAAGGGGCCCGTACTCCTAAAACGAAAAATAGTTACCGGACTATCAGAGTTGATAATATTTTAGTAAGCCAATTAAAACTGTACCGTACTTGGTGCAAGATGACAAAGCTATCATTCGGTAAACACATTTCAGACGATGACTTTGTTTTTATCTCATATCAATCTGGTACTCCAACCGGAGAAAACACATTAAAATATAGTTTTGACCGAATCATCAAAAAAACGAAGTTAAAACGAATTACTCCACATGGATTACGTCATACCCATGCAACTATTTTGATTAGCCAGAAACAACCTGTTAATGTTATTGCTGATCGGTTAGGTAATACACCCCAAATGATTTGGGATACTTACGGTCACATCTTTAAAGAGATGGAAGAAGAATCAGTTATTGCATTCAGCCAAGCATTACATTTCTAATATTGGGGGAGGTTTTGGGGGAGGTTTTCAATATAACCGCCTCAAGCCTTGAAAACACTAGGGTTTGTAGGACTATTGAGTTCTACTCTCGTTAATAGAATTGTTATATTTAGAAAATCCCTGATTCCATATGGAATCAGGGATTTTCTATTTTAGTGAAGATGCTTAAAAAGAATTATTTATTATTCGATGCTTTTATTAAAACTCTCTTTCTTCTCCCATTGGGAAAAGCAGCGCTCCCCAATCAATCTTCTCTTTTTTTCGCGGCCTTCTCACAAGGATATTATTAATATAAAGTCCTTCCTCATAAAAAAATGTCGCTACTTGGACTTGATGAAAAAACGGAAAGAACAATTCTTTTATTCTAATCTCTAAGTCCCTTGTGTATTTAATGTTTGGCAGACTAATTTGAATAACCGTTTTATCCCGTTTTTGTTCATACACTAGCCAGTATTCATGCACTACTTGAGATATTATCTTTTGAAATTCTATATTGTTCTTTTCACAAGTATAGCTCTCCCTCTCACCTAAAACCCTTGGATTCTTGAATAACTCTATAACTCCCTCATTTTGAACACCTAGACTCCATTCTGGCGAAACGAGATCACCAGTTAGGATTGTCGGAAAGACATCCATTCGATCCTCGACTTTCATCTGTTTCTCTATATAATTTATTATCGCAAAATAAGAGGAACGAATATCCCGGCGTTTTACTTTTGTTACTATTTGATCGTATATTTCTTGACGCAAATTAGTTAGAGTCACAACATTATTTTTCCATCTTACTTTATCGAAAAGCATTTGAAATTCCGGTATTACATAACTGCTTTCAAAATGGCTTAAAGGGTACTGGAAGGCAATGGAGTAATGGTCTTTTTCATAATACTTCATCATAAACATCCGCATTACTATATACTCTAAAAAAGGAGACGGTACATTTAATACTTCACTGTTTAATTTCATCGCTTATACAGGAGAGGTAAATCTATTCTACATCTACCCGTTTCTCCCTCCCTTAATTAATTGTTTATGTCTATAAGTATAAATCATTTTATAGAATAAACAGATTGCAATTGGAAGAAAATATATCTTTTTCACATTTTAGACAATATTTTGTAACAAAATGTTGCCATTAGAAAAAGAGGAAGCAATAAGATAGAACCTTCACAATTGAATATTTAGCTTGAGCATATACAGTTTCTCCCTTTCATAAAAAAAATGCCTCAAAAGTAATCCTTTTGAGGCATTTCCCTTTAAAACTTAATTAAATAATATTTTTTCTTTCCACGTCGAATGACAGTAAACTGTCCTTCAATCCGATCTTCCTCTGTCAGGACATAATCTAATGCCTGTTTCCGTTCCCCATTAATATAGACAGCTCCATTAGTTATATCTTCACGCGCTTGTCTTTTCGAAGATACAATCCCTGCTGCTACAAGTAAATCTACAAGAAGGGCTTCTCCCTCTTTATGTTCATATGTCGGCACATCTTTAAAACCTTGTTTTATTTCTTCTGCAGTTAAGTTTTTTATATCACCGCTAAACAATGCTGCAGTTATCTTTTGTGCTTGTTCAAGTGCCACTTCGCCATGAATTAATTTTGTCATTTCTTCTGCCAATGTTTTTTGTGCCTTACGTAGATGTGCTTCCTCTTGTACCGATTTTTCTAATGCTTCTATTTCTTCTTTTGAAAGGAAAGTAAAGAATTTTAGATATTTAATTACATCTGCATCGGCAGTATTAATCCAAAATTGATAAAACTCATATGGAGTTGTTTTTTCAGGATCTAACCAAACTGCTCCACTTTCCGTTTTCCCAAACTTAGTGCCATCTGCTTTTGTTACAAGAGGTATCGTTAACCCGTAGGCCTTTGCACCTTCTGGCATATTCTTTCTAATTAATTCTAATCCAGTTGTAATATTTCCCCATTGGTCGCTGCCGCCAATTTGCAATTTGCAATCATGGTTTTCATATAAATGTAAAAAGTCCAATGCTTGTAATATCGTATACGTGAATTCTGTAAAGGAAATTCCTGTTTCCAAACGATTCGCAATCGTATCTTTTGCTAACATATAATTGATACCAATATGCTTTCCATAATCACGTAGGAAGGTTACAATATCCATCTTCCCTGCCCAGTCATAGTTATTAACCATTACTGCACCATTTGCTCCATCAAAATCAAAGATTCTTTCTAATTGAGATTGCAAGCATTTCACATTGTGTCCAATAACGTCTAATGTTTGCAGCTTTCTTTCTTCGCTTTTTCCACTTGGGTCTCCAATTAAACCAGTTGCCCCACCGACTAATACAATTGGTCGATGCCCAGCATTTTGAAAACGTCTTAATGTTAGAAATGGCAGTAAATGGCCAATATGCATACTATCAGCAGTTGGATCCACTCCACAATACAAACTAGTCATTCCTTTTGCTAATTGCTCTTTCAAGCCATCTTCGTCTGTTTGTTGATAAATAATCCCTCTCCACTGAAGATCTTCTAGTAAGTTCATTTATATTCCTCCATTAATTATAAGTAGTTGTACTTATCATATTTTTCGTTATTGTTGATAGGTAACGCAAAAAAGTCCCTGCAATTAAATGCAGGGACGCCAAATTAGCGCGGTACCACCCAAAACTTGAGAAAATGATTCTCCACTTTAATTAGAATAACGGTTTCTACCGTTCACTGCTACTAATACACAAATATGCGCAATTTTCCCAGTGAAAGCTCCAGGAGGTAATTCATCCTTTTATTTATACCATTTTCCACCAACCAATGGCTCTCTGTTTCTAGTGATAAAAGAACTACTTCTTCCCTTCAAAGCAATAACGAATCAATATATAGTTAGCTTATTTTTACCATAGTAAAGCTATTAATGTCAAACAATTATTCGAAAAAAGAGGAAAAATACCGAACTCTGTCTATATTCCCTTCTTCTTTATGCTATAATGTATGTGATTTTAGGGGGAATGATACATGAATGAAAGGCCGAAGTGGAAAAATGCATTAAACCATTTTAAAAACTTCTTCACCAATAAAAGAACAATAAAAGGAGCCCGTGTAACCTATGAGGTAACATGGAATGTTACCTTGCTGTTTATCATTATTATCGTGATAGGCGGGGCATTTGGCCTCGGAATTGGTGCAGGATACTTTGCATCACTTGTTAAAGATGAGCCAATTCGTCCTTATGCTTCCATGCAAAAAGAAATTTACAATTATGAAGAAACATCCGAACTATACTTTGCCAACAATGATTTTCTAGGAAAAGTTCCTACTGACCTTGAAAGAGAAGAAGTAAAAATTAAAGATGTTTCATCCTATTTAAAGGATGCTGTGATTGCTACAGAGGATGAAAATTTCTATACCCATAACGGAGTAGTCCCAAAAGCAATTTTCCGTGCATTATTTCAAGAAGTTGCTAACACTTCCACTCAATCAGGAGGAAGTACGTTAACACAACAATTGATAAAGAATCAAATCTTAACAAATGAAGTATCTTTTGAAAGAAAAGCTAAGGAAATATTACTAGCGCTGAGGCTAGAGAAATTTTTTGACAAGGATGAAATATTAGAAGCATACTTAAATGTTTCAACTTTTGGAAGAAATTCTTCTGGCAGAAACATTGCTGGTGTACAAGCAGCAGCAAACGGAATCTTTGGAGTGGAAGCTAAAGACTTAACATTGCCGCAGGCTGCATTTATTGCAGGACTCCCGCAAAGTCCATTTGGTTATACTCCTTTTACCCAAGAAGGAAAGCTAAAAAAGAACTTAGAACCTGGTTTAAATCGAATGAAAACCGTTTTAAACCGAATGTATGATCAAGAAAAAATTTCTAAAAAAGAATATGAAGCTGCTATAGCATATGATATAACGGAGGATTTTATTGGTCCTAAAAAAAGTCCAATTGAAGAATATCCTGCTTTAACTATTGAGATACAACAAAGAAGTATAGAAATTATTGCTGAGCTGTTAGCAAAAGAAGACGGATATACAAAAGAAGACTTACAAGCAGATGACATATTAGCAGAACAGTACAACATAATTGCAGACCGTCAAATCCATCAAAATGGCTATAAAATTCATAGCACTATTAATAAGAAAATTTATGATATTCAACAAGAAACGGTTAAAAACTCTCAACTATTTGGTCCAGACAAGCCACAACAAGTGATTGATCCAGAAACGAATGAAAAAGTAACCATTATGGAACCAGTAGAAACGGGAGCAATTCTAATAGAAAATAAAACCGGAGCGATTATCAGCTTTGTTGGGGGACGTGATTATAATCGAGAAGCGACAAACCATGCTACAAGCAGTGTTAGACCAAATGGATCAACAATGAAACCACTACTAGTATATGCTCCTGCCATTGAACTAGGCACATTATCACCAGGTAGTGTTCTTCCAGACTTACCATTAAAGTTAAACCCTAGTACACCAGGAAAAGTATGGCCAAACAACTATGATTTTCGGTTCCATGGGTTGGTAACAGCAAGATATGCATTGCAACAATCCTATAACGTTCCTGCTGTTAAGGCATATATTGATATCATGCCGCAAAACCCAATGAAATATCTAGAAAAAATGGGTATTACTACTTTAGATGAACAAGATTATTCTACAAGATCTGCCGCTATCGGAGGGCTTTCATATGGGTTAACTGTTGAAGAAAATACAAATGCATTTTCTACATTTGCTAATAGCGGTAAACATATTGATGCATATATGATTGAAAAAATTGAAGATAAAGATGGAAATATTATTTATCAACATGAAGTACAGCCCGTGGATGTATTTAGTCCACAAACTGCATATTTAACATTAGATATGATGAGAGATGTTATTAATCAAGGAACAGCAGCTGCTGTAAATGGCCGCTTAAAATTCCACTCAGATTGGGCTGGAAAAACTGGTACAACACAGGATTTAAATGATTCTTGGTTAATTGCCACCAATCCGAATGTTACATTCGGAGTATGGACCGGCTATGATACACCAAAATCATTAGAAACATCTGGCTTATCATACAGTAAACGTAATAATTATTTATGGGCAGATTTATTGAACGCTGCATACGACATAGCACCTGAGCTCATTGATCCTTCAGAAACCTTTAAAATGCCTGGTGGAATCGTAAGACAATCTGTTTGTTCTATTTCTGGACTACTTCCTTCTGAGGGCTGCTCCAAAGCTGGGTTAGTTACTACCGATTTATTTAAATCTGGTACTGTTCCATCCAAAAAGGATGATAGCTTAGTTGCTGGTAAATATGTTGAGATTAACAATAAAAAATACATGGCCTTAGATTCAACACCAAGTGAATTTGCCGAAGAAGGATTAATGTTAAATCCAGATTACATTGAAAAATTATTTGGTATACGCATTAGTGATTCAAGTATATTAAGCGAAAATAATCCAAAGCTGAAGAATCTTATCATTCCAAATAATAAGATTGAAGACAATGGTAAGGCACCTAATGCACTGAAAATAAGTCAAAAAGGTGATACGATTACATGGAGCAAACATAATGAAAAAGATGTTATTGGCTATCGTGTATATAAGGATGGAAAAAAGGTACAAAGCATAAAAGCAGGCAATACATTGAGCTTTAAAGCAAGTAATGGAACCTTTATCGTTAAGGCTGTTGATATTGCGGGGAAAGAATCAAAAGCATCAAATGAAATTGTTATAGGAAAAGTGCAAGAAGAACAAAAAGAAGAAAAATCCGACAATAAAAAAGAAAATAATGAAGAAAACACGAAACAAGAGAACCAGCAAAACAATGCAGAACAAACCAAGGATGATGGTGAGAAAGAGAATAATTAAAGCATATTTGAGGGGAGAATCATCATTGATTCTCTCTTCTTTTTATCCTTATTACAAACACCATCCCAAAACCTTAATCATTTTCCCATACAAAAAACCAAAGCTAGAATTTTCTCCAGCTTTGGTTTTTAATAAATCATTATTTTGTTGATTTACGAGATTCAATACGGTGTGGAAGTGTTACAATATGATCTTCCACCGTTTCTTTATTCATATATTTGGTCAGCAATCTCATTGCTACTGCCCCTATATCATATAAAGGTTGTACAACAGTTGTTAGTTGTGGACGTACCATTAAAGTTAATTTCGTATTATCAGATGTCACAATTTCAAAATCTTCCGGAACTTTATATCCCTTATCTTCAGCTCCATGAATTACCCCTAAAGCCATTTCATCTGAACCAACAAAGATAGCGGTTGGTTTATTATCAATTTCCATTAATTTATCAAAAGATTCCATACCAGATTCATAGGTATAATCTCCTTCAATTACTAAATCTTCATTATAAGCAATCCCAGCTGCCTCTAAAGCCTTCTTATAACCGCCTAATTTCTCATTTTTATTGATTGGCTCTTCTAAGGATCCTAGAACAATTGCAATAGACTTATGACCCTTCTCCACAAAGCTAGTCACCACATCATATGCAGCCTGAGCATAATCAATATTAACAGAAGAAATCTTCTTGCTTTCCTCTATACTAGCAGCAAGAACGATTGGCACAGGAGACTTCTCAAACTCAGTAACATGTTCCTCTGTTATATTACCACCCATAAATACAATACCATCCACTTGTTTTCCTAACATCGTGTTTAATAAATGTAGCTCTTTATCTTTATTTTGATCAGAGTTACTTAAAATAATATTATATTTATACATTGTAGCAATATCTTCAATCCCTCTAGCTAATTCTGCAAAGAAAGTACTTGATATATCTGGAATAATTACTCCAACAGTTGTTGTTTTCTTACTTGCAAGCCCTCTCGCTACTGCATTGGGACGATATCCTAATCGATCGATAACTTCTAGAACCTTTTTTCTTGTTGTTGGCTTTACGTTCGGATTTCCATTAACAACACGGGAAACGGTTGCCATAGAAACACTCGCTTCTCTTGCAACGTCATATATTGTTATATTCATTGTTATTTTGCACTCCTTTTAGTCGAACTAATTTCTTTCTATTATTTTACGGCAAGAAGCTACTTCCTAATCATAATCGATTTTTATTTAGCTAATCTTGTCTAATTATGTACTAATGATACGATATCGTCGCAAAAGCCGCAATGACAAGCTTTCATTTTTTTTCAAAAAAATCGACTTTTTTTCGTCATTTAGTAAAATAAAACCTTATTTGAGCATTCTTCCATTCAGTTTACCATAAAAACGAGAAAAATATAAATAATTATCCTATTGATGTATAAGTAATCATTTATATTACATAGTTTTTCTTTACCCGTTTAAAAGATAAAAAACCCGTTCATGTTAGTTTAACACGAACGGGACTCTTTACCTATTCTACTAGAGCTTTAAACTCTTACATACGGTGTAGATTGTATTGCTCGGTAAAATTCATCAAATTGTTCAATGTCCATTTGCTGTGCAGAATCAGATAATGCTACTGCAGGATCAGGATGAACTTCTGCCATTACTCCATCTGCTCCAATTGCTAAAGCTGCCTTTGCACAAGGTAATAACAAATCTTTTCTTCCTGTCGAATGTGTTACATCAACAAAGACTGGCAGATGCGTTTCCTGTTTTAAGATAGGAACCGCAGAGATATCTAATGTATTTCTTGTTGCACGCTCATACGTACGAATACCACGTTCGCAAAGGATAATTTGGTCATTCCCTTGGGACATGATATATTCTGCAGCATTTATAAATTCTTCTATCGTTGCCGCTAATCCACGTTTTAATAGAATTGGTTTTTTCACACTACCAGCTGCTTTTAATAATTCAAAGTTTTGCATATTACGTGCACCAATTTGAATGACATCAATATAATCTAGAGCTGTTTCGATATGCTCCGTACTCACAATCTCACTGATTACTGCTAAATCATATTCATCTGCTACTCTTTTTAATATTTTTAAACCTTCTACACCTAGGCCTTGGAAATCATAAGGAGATGTTCTCGGCTTAAATGCACCACCACGAAGAAGCTTTAGCCCTTTTGCTTGCACCGATGCAGCAACTTGAGCTACTTGCTCATAAGATTCAACTGAACAAGGACCAAACACAAATTTTGGCGTACCATCACCAATTTTTGTTCCTTTAATATCAACAATTGTATCCTCTGCCTTTTTCTTACGTGATACTAATAATGCTTTACTATCATCTTCTTGTTGTAATTGTAAGCCCATTTTAAAAATCTGCTTAAATAAATGAGAAATAGTTCCATTATCAAATGGACCATTATTTTTATTTAAAATATGATCAAGCATCTTTCTTTCACGGACTGGATCATATCGATGTACACCGTGGGTATCTTTTGTTTGCGCAATTTTTTGAACAAGGCTTGCACGCTCATTAATTTTTTCTAAAATTTCTAAGTTTAGCTCATCTACACGATTACGTAATTCTTCCAATTCCTTATTGCTCACAATCATCCTCATCCCTTCATTAAAAAAGACCAAAACCGTATAATTCCATTATACAATTTGCCTAGATTCTTTATACAAATACAAAAATATGTTACATTTCTTTTAATTGGATTAATTATAAATCAAATTTATCGCCTTGTCACTATTTTTCTTTAATAATTAAACGCTTTTAAGCGTTAAAGCGTTATAATTAATATGTTAATAAATGATTCTGCCTTGAACAAGAGTTTATATTTAAATAAAAAAGAAGGTGTTTTTCTGTGCAAAATAATGAAAAACTGTTTGCATTAGATATTGGTACTCGCTCCGTTGTCGGTATTATCTTAGAAAAGAAAGAAGACAAATATCATGTTTCTGACCTTTTAGCCATTGAACATACAGAAAGAGCAATGTTAGATGGTCAAATTCATGACGTATTAGCCGTATCTAAAATTATTAAAGAAATTAAAAATCAATTAGAAATAAAACATGGCCCTCTGGAAAAAGTTAGTGTTGCAGCTGCTGGAAGAGCTTTAAAGACAGAACGAGCATCTTATGAAATGAACATAGAAAGAAAACCGTTAATTACAAAAGAAGATATATTACATTTGGAATTGACTGCTGTGCAGCAAGCTCAAAGCTCTGTTGCAGAAAAAAATGAACGTGATAAAGGACAATTTTATTATTGTGTTGGCTATTCTGTTCTCCACTATTCTCTTGATGATCAAGAAATGGGTAGCTTAATTGACCAGCAAGGTTTAATTGCAAAAGTAGAAATTATCGCTACTTTTTTACCTAAGGTTGTTGTCGAATCCCTGATAGCTGCTTTACATAGAGCAGATTTAGAAATGCAAGCTTTAACGCTTGAACCAATTGCAGCCATCAATGTACTTATACCCCCCTCCATGAGAAGATTAAATGTTGCTTTAGTAGACATTGGGGCTGGAACATCCGATATAGCAATTACTGATTCTGGTACTGTTATTGCCTATGGAATGGTCCCCGTTGCGGGAGATGAAATAACCGAGGCACTAAGTGATGCATATTTATTAGACTTTCCACTGGCAGAGAAGGCGAAAAGAGAATTATCTCAAAATGATCATATTGAGATTTCAGATATCCTTGGATTCACGACTGAATTACATAAAGAAGAGGTTATTAAAGAAATCGAGCCAGCACTAGATAAATTGGCAGATACCATCTGTAGGGAAATTCTTTCGTTAAATAATCACAAATCACCTAAAGCAGTAATGCTAGTTGGTGGCGGAAGCCAAACGCCGGCATTACAGTTGAAGATTGCAGAAATGCTAAATTTGCCTGCTAATAGAGTTGCAATAAGAGGAATCGATGCTATCACCCAACTAACCTTTGAAAAGTCCTTCCACTTTGGACCAGAGCTTGTAACACCAATTGGAATCGCTATTACAGCTGAAAAAATGCCAGTCCAATATAAAACGGTTTATATTAATGAACAACCTGTCAGATTATTTGAAGTAAATAAATTAACCGTTGGAGATTGTCTTTTGGCATCTGGCATAAAGATGACCCAGCTATATGGAAAACCAGGCAATGCTATGATTGTTACGATAAATAATCAAAAAATAACTATTCCAGGAAGTCATGGCAAAGGACCAACTATTTTAAGAAATGAAATACCTTGCTCATTAGAAGATACAGTGGAGGATGGAGAAGCATTAACCGTTTACTGTGGGAAGGATGGAGAACAAGCAATTGTTCAAATAAAGGACTTAATTGATACAGAAGCAGACAAAAATATTATGATTAATAATAAAAGCTATACGATTCATTCTAAGATTGTATGCAATGGAGAAGCTGTTTCAAGTGATTACCAAGTAGAAGATAAAGATATCATCGTGTATCACGCAGATACCACCATTCATGAGGCATTAAAATCACTAAATTTAACCCATCTTATTGATGAACTTCAGCCATTCCAACTTTTAATAAACGGAAAAGAAACGATTCTTCCTGCTTTTTCTGGAAAAATTATTAAGAATGGTTTGCCTTGTCGTATAAGTCAGTATTTTGAACATAATGATGAAATTATATTAGAACAAAGAAAAACACCAACTGTTCAAGAATTAACAGAAAAAAAACAAATTTTAATGTACCAAATACTTCCTGTCTATTTTAATGACAAAAAAATAACCCTTACAAAACAATTAGCACAAATACAAAGAAAGGGACAAATTCTACAACTGGATGATCTTTTATACAGTGGAGATGACATTAGAATAGAGCAAAAACCATTTGAGGGGTTTTTATTTCAAGATTTATTCGCTTTTGTAAATATTAATATGCCTCAAAACGGCGGGGGATCTTTTCAGCTTTTACGAAACGGAGAACGTGCAACCTTTTTAACCCCTATAAAAAAAGACGATAAGCTTTCAATCGTTTGGCCTGTTAAAACAGGAAGTTAGAATAAAGACAAATAAACGGTTATAAATCATTTAACATTACAAAAGGAAGTCAGACTACCATCTTCCGACTTCCTTTTTATGTAAAATTTGATTTTTACTTATCTTTAGCTGAATCGCTAGGACTACCCTACATTATCTTTCTATCACAGCTTTTTGTAAAGAATCTACCGTTATTTTTCCATGTGATGTATGCCAAACAATATGATTGTTTTCAAAAAGTAACGCTTGCGGAGATTCATGCCTTACTTGATAATTTTCTGCAATATAGTTAGATAATGCTCTTGATTCTTGTACAGCTAAATAGTATGTAGCGATTTCTTTATTATCTTCCGCATATTGTTTATATTCATCAAAAGCATTCGCACTAATTGGACATGTCAAGCTATGCTTAACCAACCAAAATATCTCTTTACTTTGAACAAGACCTTCAAATTTTTCAACAGTGTCTATTTTTTTCATTTCTAACCATCCTTTATCTTAAATAGCTTTCCTAAGACTCTTTAACTAATCGAAAGGGTTCTAGAAAGGAATCAATCTACTTAAAACAGCCTATATACCTATTGGCTTTCTGCATGTAGCTTAACTTAAAAGACTGTCTCTTTTTAGCGTAGAAAGCGAATGGTAATATAGACTGCAAACTTTAACGATATTTTATACAAATCGTCCTTATCAATGATTGTATTTACTTTCTGTTTCATCAAATGCTTTTTTTGTTTCTGCTAGTTTTTGTTGAATTTCATCAAATTCCGAGCTTTTTAAACTAGTACTTAAATCAGATGCCTCTTCTTTCAGTTCATCAAAATGATCAGAAGTATTATCTTGTGCTTTCGTACTTTTCACCTTATCCATAATATCACTAGAAGTTTTTGTTACTACATTACTAATCTTGTCTGTTTTATCCTTCGCAATGGAAATGAACTCTGTGCCTTTTTCTTTTACAGTATCCGTTAATTCAATTCCTTTATCCTTCCAAGCTCCTGCTTGTCCGTTCAAATCATGAAGCAATTCTTTTCCAGGCTTTGGAGCAAGAAATAAAGCGGTAGCTGCACCGACAACCCCACCTAAAATGGCACCGACTAGAAAATCCTTCGTACTTGAGTTTTCATTTGCATGGATTATTTCTTGTTCTCGCTTCATTATTAAACATCCTCCTTTTAATTACTTCTTACTCGCGTTCGATTTTGTTCTGTCTTTCTAGCTTGCCACTGATCTTTAATATTCATAAATACTTTGCTATATTGAACAATTTGAGCTATTTTATCTTGATTTTTCGTAAGTGTATTTTCTACATTTTGCGTAATCGTTTGAACAGACTGATTAAAACCTTGTACACTTGTTCCTACATCCTTGACTGCATCTACGACTGAATTTAAACTTTCCGATTTCTGTTGAATATCTGTAGCTAAATCATTCGTTTTTTGTAATAAAATTGTTGTTTCTCTTGTAACGCCATCTAATTGCCTTTCTAACCCGACAAGTGTTTTTGAAACACTATCAAGCGTGATATGTAGTGATTTCAATGTTCTAGCAACATAAATGACTAGAATTGTAAATGCTATAGCTATTAAAGCTACACTTAAATATAAAAGATTTATCATCCTTATCGCACCTCCACTTTATTGGTCTTTTCCCACAATCGCTATGACTAAAACCTTAGTTTTATTATAATTGGAAAAACTTACAGAAACAAATGATTCCTTTCCATTCCTCTACTACGGGACCATGTTTGTGGAGAAAAATAATAGAAAGAGTCCGATTCTGATTATTTTTTTCTTATTTCTTATTTTTTATAACCGTTTATATTTAAGGAAAAAATTTTTTCGGGTACAATAAGAAAGTTATCACATTTATAAAACTTGGAGGTACATATGAAAGATCCACGCATTGATCAACTAGCAAAAAATTTAATTAATTATTCTGTTCGTTTACAAAAAGGAGAAAAAGTACTTATTGAAAACTTTGGACTTCAAAAGGAGCTTGTAAAAGCCCTTGTCCGTGAAGCATACGCTGTTGGAGGTTACCCATTTGTTTCCCTAAAAGACAATGATATTAATCGTTCCTTGCTTTTAGGAGCTCAAGAAGAGCAATATGAAATGATGGCACAATTTGAAGCAAATGTAATGCGTAATATGGATGCATACATTGGGCTTCGTGCTGGCGATAACATTAATGAACTTGCAGACGTACCAGCAGAGGGAATGAAGATTGAAGGATCGACAATTGGTAAAAAGGTACATAGAGAAATTCGTGTGCCAAAAACTAGATGGGTTGTCCTACGTTATCCTAGTGCATCCATGGCACAGCTTGCGAGAATGAGCACAGATGCATTTGAGGATTTCTATTTCGATGTATGTAATCTAGATTACGGGAAAATGGATATAGCAATGGATGCCCTTGTGGAGTTAATGAATCGTACAGATAAAGTTCGTTTAGCTGGTCCTGGCACAGACTTAACCTTCTCTATTAAGGATATTCCTGCAATAAAATGTTCTGGACAAATGAATATCCCAGATGGTGAAGTCTATACTGCTCCTGTACGAGATTCAATCAATGGAGTACTAACATATAACACACCTTCCCCATATCAGGGCTTTACTTTTGAAAATGTAAGCTTAAAGTTCGAAGATGGAAAAATTGTTGAAGCAACTTCAAATGATACAGAAAGATTGAACAAAGTTCTGGATACAGATGAAGGTGCTCGTTATATTGGTGAATTTGCTATTGGAGTAAACCCATATATTTTACATCCGATGCAAGATATCTTATTCGATGAGAAAATCGATGGAAGCTTCCACTTTACACCAGGACAAGCTTACGATAACGCCTATAATGGCAATAACTCCAATATCCACTGGGATATGGTAAATATTCAACGTCCTGATTATGGTGGCGGAGAAATCTACTTTGACGATGTGCTCATCAGAAAAGATGGTAAGTTTGTCATTCCAGAATTAGAAGCATTGAATCCAGAGAATTTAAAGTAATGATATTGAAATTCTAAACATTTGGTTTTTAAAATATCCGTATAAATTGTCAAAAAAGGGATCAGAATTAACATTCTGATCCCTTTCTTTCCCCTCTTAAATATGAAGCTAAGAGTCCTATTGTCTATTCTAATGTTTTTTCATAAGCACTTTGATATTTTTGAATATCGCCTGCGCCCATAAACAAGATGACACTGTTATTATGTTCACTTAATGAAGAAATCGTTTCTTCGGAAATGATTTTGCTTCCCGGTACTTTATCTGCTAAGTCTTTTATGCTTAGCTTACCGTGATTTTCACGGGCAGAACCAAATATATCACATAGATAGGTAGAATCTGCCAAATTCAAACTGTCTGCAAATTCTTGAAGAAACGCTTGTGTACGCGAAAATGTATGTGGCTGGAATACAGCAACTACTTCACGATCAGGATATTTCTGACGTGCTGCTTCCACCGTTGCTTTGATTTCTGTAGGATGGTGGGCATAGTCATCAATAATTACCTGTGTACCGATTGTCTTTTCTGTAAATCTTCGTTTAACACCTTCAAATGTCATTAAACGTTCTTTCACGACTTCTGCGTCCAATTCTTCATAATGGCTAAGCGCGATCACCGATAGAGCATTTAAGATATTATGATCACCAAATGTCGGGATAGAGAATGTATTGTAATACGTATTACGTACATACACTTCAAACGTTGTGCCTTCCGTTGTTTTCTCCACATTCCTTGCTTGGAAGTCATTTTCGTCACCAAATCCATAAAATACTACCGGTACTTTCGCTTGAATTTTTTGCAGATGTTCATCATCTCCACAAGCAAAAATTCCTTTTTTAACTTGCCATGCCATTTCTTGAAAGGCAGAAAATACATCATCCACATTAGCAAAATAATCTGGGTGATCAAAATCAATATTAGTCATTACAGCATAATCAGGGAAATACGAAAGAAAATGTCTTCTGTATTCACAAGCTTCAAAAGCAAAATATTCTGCTCCTACTACCCCTTTACCCGTTCCGTCACCAATTAAATACGCAGTAGGCTTAGCACCTTTCATTACGTGTGAAAGTAACCCAGTCGTCGATGTTTTACCATGCGCACCCGTTATGGCTATACTTGTAAATTGCTTCATAAAATCGCCAAGGAAACGATGGTAACGAATAACTGGAAGTCCTAGCTTCACTGCTTCTTCTACTTCTTCATGTGTATCAGGAAAAGCATTCCCAACAATCACATTCATTCCTGGTTTAATGTTCTCTCGTTGAAAAGGAAGAATTTTTATTCCTGCTTGTTCTAAAGCAACCTGAGTGAAAAATGTTTTCTCCACATCTGATCCTTGTACTTCGAAACCCATATCATGTAAAATTTGTGCTAATGCACTCATTCCCGACCCTTTTATACCTACGAAGTGGTAAATAGTCATATAAAGAACCTCCAACTACGCATATCTTTTAACAGTATATGATATCCTCATTCAATTTGCTAATTGCATTTATATGTATGCAATTTTGATTTTATTTTATTTTTTCTCATTTAGCATTTATTCATGTTCTCGCTAAACATTAACTTTTTTTTCCTTTTTTATTTCACATTTATTCATTATATCATCTTTTAAGTTGAAAAACTACGCAACAATACATTTCCAATGTATGACATTTTTAACCAAATGCCTTTTCTTATAGCTTTTTCGTAAAGATGTTACTCTATCCCCAAGTCTAAAATACACTTCGCTTTCCGCAGGGCTCGCACTAAAATCGCTTCTGCAGGGTCTCAAAGTGGATCGCTACTCTCCCATTAAGTCTAGGTATAACGGCTGCTCTATTTTTTAACTAATTCTTTTTTATTAAAAAAGTACAATCCTTTAGAAAACAGCCTTTTTTCATTCACTGTCCTGCAATTGTATTAATTCACTTTCTGTGATTAATACTTCTCTAGGCTTCGTTCCTCTTGCTTCTGATATAAACCCTTGCTTTTCCATCATATCAATCAGCCTTGCTGCCCGATTATAGCCAATTTTAAAGTTCCTTTGAAGACTAGATGTTGAAGCACCACCTTGTTCAATAATAAATTCACATGCTTCATAAAATAGCTCATCTTCTTCTTCAGACATTTGGACCTTTTTTAACAGCTCTTCTTGTTCAAATAAATATTCAGGTTTTCTTTCTTTTCTAACGTGGGCCACTACTTGATCAATTTCTTCATCTGATACAAAGGTACCTTGCAATCGTACTGGCTTTGATGTTCCATTTTCTAAAAACAGCATATCTCCTTTACCCAATAGCTTCTCGGCACCACTAATATCTATTACGGTTCGTGAATCAATTTGAGAGGAGACTGAGAAAGCGATTCGTGTCGGCACATTTGCCTTAATCAAACCGGTAATAACATCAACTGAAGGTCTCTGTGTGGCAATCAAAAGGTGAATTCCACACGCTCTTGCTTTTTGAGCTATTCTGCTAATTGCTTCTTCTACATCTGCTGGTGCCATCATCATTAAATCCGCTAATTCATCAATCACAATAACTAAATAAGGCAATTTGTCACTGTATCTTTTATGTTCATCAGCTAGTTGATTAAACTTAGTAATGTCTCTAACCCCGGCATGTGCTAATAACTCATATCTTCTTTCCATCTCTTCTACAGCCCATTTTAATGCAGCCGTTGCCGCCTTTACATCTGTAATAACGGGACTAGCTAAATGCGGCACATAATTATATGGTGCCAACTCAACCATTTTAGGATCCACTAACAATAGCTTTAATTCTTCTGGCTTTGCCTTATACAGCAAGCTAACAAGCATTGTATTTATACATACGCTTTTCCCAGAACCAGTTGCCCCAGCGATTAAGCCATGTGGCATTTTTCGTAAATCTGTTACGATTGGTTTACCGGAAATATCTAATCCCATAGCTACAGTTAAAGGAGAAGATGAATTTTTAAATTCATCGCTTTCCAAAATTTCTCTTATTAGCACAGGTCGGCTACTTTGATTTGGCACCTCTATTCCTACCGTATGCTTTCCAGGAATTGGTGCTTCAATTCTTATATCTTTAGCAGCTAAGCTTAATTTTAGATCATCCGAAAGGTTTGTAATTTTACTAACCTTAACTCCTGGCTCAGGCTGTACTTCATATCGTGTCACAGAGGGTCCTTGTGTTACATTTACTACCTTTGCATGAACATTAAAGTTAGTAAATGTATTATTTAAAAGTAGTGTCTGCTCTTCAATCCAGCCGTCCTTTTCTATTTGCAAAATAGGGGGATGTAATAAATTTTCTTCTGGAAAAACGTAATATGGTAAATCATGATGGTTCTCCATATCCTTCTCTAGCATAGAAGTGGTTTCTTCTTCCAACTTCGGTTGCTGAAGCGGCTTCTCATAGGCTTTATTTTCGACTTTTTTATTAGCCAATGACTGTCTATCTTTATTTAGCATCAATACATTAAAAGGCAATGGACCTTTTCTAGAAGCAGTTGCTTTCTTGTTTTCTTTTTCTTGTAATTCTGTCTCTCGCGCTTCTTCTTCAATTGCTCCAATGATTTCTTCCTTATTTTGCTCAGGAATTTTTTCTTCCCCAATTTCCAAATCTTTCAGCAAAATCGGCTGATCGTTTTGTTCTTGCTCTTCTACTAAACTTTCAGTTTGTGTAATAACTTCATCATCCATTTCAGGTGACACTATTTCTTCCGCTTCTAGTGAACTATCCCCACTATCCTTATTTTGCAAGTTTTTCTCACTCTCTAACCATTCTTCTGTAAACAGAGAAAGTATTTCCTCTTGCTCATTAATTGGCTCGATTACTTCCTGAGTGGATGTAGGATGTTCTTGAGCTACAGCTATCTTATCATTCACTATTTCATTCCATGCAAGTAATTCCTCATTCTGCCTTTGTTCTGTCTGGATAGTAGCCGATTCAACCGGAGATTCAATCTCTTCTTTTACTCTTGGTTGTTGTATCGTAATACTCGTTTCTTTTCGTTCCGGTCGATTATATCCATATATAGGAGAAATTGTTTCTGTCGGCTTAAAAGGTCGATTAGAACTATATGTATTGGATGTTTGATTTTCCCTCGGATTACTTTTAGGCTCTTCTTTTAATGGACGATTAAATGGTTGATTGCTATCTTGTCTTTCATCCGCGAAAGTTTGTCCTGCTTTCTCTCTTCTAGTTTTCCTTTCTATTTCCTTCCTATCGTCTTCATCCCCATCTGGAATTAACGGAAAGCGAAAGTTTCCTTTCGGATATTGATAAATAACTTTGGAATCCATCTCTTTTTTCCATGCTGTTGATTCCTTGTTTGGTTGATCGTATACCTCTACCGTTTCTTCAATTTGGTTCAGCTCATCTTCTTCACTAACAAACTGTTTAAATACTTTCTTGAACCAATTCACACTTAATCACTCTTTCTTTCAAATCTCATTACTATTTTAACAGTTATGTTCAGAATTTCGAGCACTATTTTTTAACATCTCTTCCTTTCCCTATTCAGGAAGAGACTAAACAAAAAATTAAACATCGATTCGTATAATGAGAGTCATCTACAAAAAAAGAGAAACGATTTGAAAGTTTTTTGATTCCTAATTGCCCTTTCATCAAGTTTCTCTTTTTAATTAAGTAAAACGGGGTAATTTCCCCGTTTTCATCAAAGGAAATGGTGTTCCTCTTCTCCATGGTATCTTTCAACCTACATGCATGTTATTTTAATATAAAAACATTTCAATTAGATGTCATTCAAAAGTAATTTATGCATCGATTTGATTACATTCATACGATTATTTTTCGCGCTTTTTATTTTTCCCTAATATAAACACTGGCTCTAATTCTCCATTTTCATAGAGAAAAGATAATGCAGTAATTGGAACTCTGCCACTTGCAAAAAAGCTCATCGTCATTTGGGCAAGTATATCATACCCTGTTTCATTTCGAATATCTCCAATTATAAGGACATCCTGATGTGGCACAGCAACAGTCATTGTTCCTTCCATCTGTTCATCCATTTCTTTTAAAAATGCATCATTTAATATCCTACTTGCATCGTAGCCATCATTACTATTTATAAAATAAAAGATATTTCCTGCAACACTGTCTGTCTTTACACTAGTTGGTAGCGACCTTACGTTAAAGAGAGCCATCTCTTTAATAGCTGTCTTTGTCCACTTTTCCTTTTCCATTAATTTCTCGTCGATGAGACGATACGTGTTTCCCATATCTAAGGCATAGTATATTCTTGTTTCTGCTGTATGCTCATCTGTTATAAATGGAATCTCTTCATTCGATTGCTGTGGAAAAGAAGTAGAACGTATAACTGGAAAGATTTTTTTCTCTTTCCCATCTATTTTGCTATCTTTTTCAATTGCTCCTAATCCATGCTCAATATAATAAACAATCTCATCTACTGCTTTCTCTTTTTGTGTTTCCCATTTTGCAATTATTTCAGGTAAAGAGACCGTAACGCCCTTGCCTGTCTGCTTGCTTTCTATGCGTACCAGATCTTTTTTACTATCAAAAGTAAATGTCCGATCCTCGTTATTAATTCGTTGTTTAAGCATGTCCTTCATTTTTTTACTGGTCATTTTCATTCTTGCTTCACTTCCGTCCTATTAGGTGTCATTTTTTTTATTATACTCTATCCCATCTTATATTCATCGTTTTGATAATGAATTTTATTCAAATCAATGGAAAAAGGTTATCTCAAATAGAAAAATATAGCAGGAAACTATGTTATTCCTACGCTATATTTTTTATGGGAGACAACCTTTTAACGTAAACAAATCTTCTTAAACTGCTTCTCACTTATGCACGTAATAAATACGCACCATTCCTTTATAAAGACTCAATAAATTTTTCAATTTCTTCTTGTGTTTTTCGATCCTTGCTTACAAATCTGCCTAGTTCTTTTCCGCCTTCAAAAGCAATAAAGCTTGGAATGCCAAATACGTCTAATTCGATGCATGTATCAATAAATTTATCTCGATCCACATGTACAAATGTATAGTTATCATATTTAGCTTCTACTTCTGGCATAAATGGTTCAATAAATCGACAGTCTCCACACCATTGTGCTGAAAAAAGAAAAATATGTTTTTCCGGACTATTTTTAAGCTCTGTAAATTCTTCTACTGATTGTAAATCTTTCATTGTAAAGCCCCCTTAAATAATTCATGCCACTTTCTTTAAATAGTATCAGAATTCCCTTTTCCTAACTACTAATATGCTTTCCTATTGATTGGATTTTATCAACCAATCCCCTCTCTTTTTTCATGTCATTTTAACTATTTCATAAAATTCTTTAAATGACTATTGTCCTATTTTTCATTCCCATCTATAATTATATAATATTCAGTTTTTTAAGAATTTTCAAAAAGAGGTGATGGAATGAAAACAATAAAATCGAAATTATATTTTATTTTAGGATTAGCAATTTGTGGATTTATTTCTATTTTAGGCGCAATATTCGTTCTTAATAATGCTCAAACAGAAAGTAAACAACAAGAACTACATCTATTATCTACTATTGGGGATGGAAAAGAGATTAAAGCGATTATTTATGAGACACGAAATATCGAAGGGGAATATCTCCAATTACCAAGCTACGCATTAGCAGAAAGTGTAAAAGCTGAGGGGACAAAATTAGTCCACCTAGCTGAGCAATACAGTGAAGATAAAAATCTTTCAAAAGAACTACAACAAAAATTTAAACAAATAGCTGCAGATGGGAATAATTATTTAGATGGATTTGATACATTGTCTAACCAATATGAAACGATTGGTTACGAACCATATGAAGGACTAAAGGGGAACGTTCAAAGTTCTGTTAAAGAACTGCAATCGATTATACAGTATACAAACGATAGCATTCTTATTTCTGAACTCGAGGAATTACATACTAATGAAGAACATTATATTACTACACAAAATAAGATATTTTATGAAAATTTCCTCGAGATTTCATCCGGCTATGCAGATAGATTAGATAATAACACCGCTCTTTCAGCTGAGCAAAAGCAGGCGATTACAACTAGTTTCAATAATTATTTTGATGCTTTGAAAGAAATCAACCGTTCTTATGAAGGAAGTACTGATTTTATCACAGCCTTTGATTCACAATCTCAATCCATCCAAACCAACATTCAAGAACTTGAAAACGCCCTATCTAGTGAACAAAACAGATTAAATACAGAATTGCTTCAAAAAAATAGAATGTATACTGCCATCATCCTTTCTGTCAGTATTCTCATCATTTTACTCCTATTTGTCATTGGATTATTTCTTTTAAAAATGATTAATAAATCGATTCAATTACTTATCTCCGCTGCAAAAAAAATTAGTGAGGGAAATTTTTATTATCGTGTTCCTATAACAACTAAAGATGAAATGAGTATTCTTGCAACTGCTTTTAATCAGATGGCAGAAAAAGTCCAAAATAGTTTACTCTTTATCTCTACTTCAGGGGATCAATTACATGCTTCGTCCCAAGAGTTAAGTACTATTTCAAAAGAGACAACTGCACAAGCAAATGAAGTGGACCAAAGCATCCAGCAAATTGCTTTAGGAGCTTCAGAACAGTCTAATCGTCTATTTAACAGTCTTCATAATATAAAAGATGTGGAAGAAGCGATTGAGCAAGCAGTGACACTTGATAAACAGGTTACAAAAGAGGTTCATTTAGCTAGCGAAGAAAGTAAAATAGGCTTGCAAACAGTGAAGGAATTAGAAAATATATCTACACATTTTCTTCACTTAACACAAATGCTAACAAAAAAAGTGGTACATGCTACCTATTATTCGGAAAAAATCGCTTCGATTGTTGATACCATTCAAACCATTGCAGACAGTACAAATCTCCTTGCCTTAAATGCTGCTATTGAAGCTGCCAGAGCAGGAGAAAGTGGAAAAGGATTTACGGTTGTCGCAACAGAAGTTCGTCATCTAGCAGAAAAATCAAAAAAGGAAGCAGAAGACATCCACTGCTTAGTTTCTGAAATGACAGAGGAAATGAATCAGCTGAAGGAAAATGCTGAACAGTTAAACGAATACAGGAGTTATCAAGAAAAATCAGTTTATACGACAAAATTAGTTTTTGAAAATATAGTGAAATCCATTGCCAATATCAATGTAAAAGTGGGTACAATCAACAAAGCAGTAACGAAAATTAAGGAAGCAAATCAGTCCTTAAAGGGGGATGTTCTTGAGGTATACAATGTTTCTCAAAATGCAGCTGCTTCCACACAGGAGGTTTCTGCTTCTAGTGAAGTTCAATTAGAGGCTGTTATTAAAGTAAATGATTCCGCTTCTCTTCTTCAGCAAATCGCCTTAGATCTGCATAGTGAAGTAAATCAATTCACGCTATCTCCTCCTGATGAAAAGCAGCTTTAAATAAAATAACTCTTATATATAGATAATAGAGAAGATGGTGTACTTAAGCCATCTCCTCTATTATGAAAAAGTCGGATGAGAGTTATGCTTTATTTATTTATTTGGTGAAATTCCATTTGTCCAATGAGTAATTCGACAACATGTTTAAACATCGAGGTTCTATTTATTCTCCCACTTGTAAATATCCCGATAGCACCTTCGTTATGGCGCACATTTTCTTTTTGGGCATATTCATCCATAACTGGTCCTAATTCTTTCCCTGCAACTAACTCCGTCTCAATTTCTTTCGGTAACGGTATTCTTGCTCCACTTGCGATAAAGGTTGTTCCATCCTTTAATACTAATGCACCCCAATTATTCAAAAAGAGGATATCATTTGTGTGATGTACTCCTCCTTCCAATCCAATCCCTATCTCCCCTTCTCCCTCTAGTAAAGCAGCTTTGGCTCGATTAATTGCACCTTTAATAGTTTCTTCATCTGAAAATGGTTGATCACTGACTCCAGAGCTAACATTGAACATAGCATATTCCATATGTTTGTCATTTCCTAGACAATTTTTGACGGCATTCACTTTAGCCATATTATTTGTACCGATACAAACTTTCATGATTATTCTCTCCTAACAAAATTTCTACAGAAAAAGGTATCTCAGCTAATTATAGTTGAGACACCTTTTATGAAGAAAATTCTTCTTTGTTCAAAACAATGCAAATCTACGCTAAATCTGACTATATTTATTGATTAGCACGCAGTGTTTCAATTGTGGTATTATCTGTTGTTTTTACTAATTTAGTAAGCAATTCCTTTGCAGCTGCATAATCATCGATATGAATAATAGAAGCACTTGTATGAATATATCGAGAACATATTCCAATAACAGCACTTGGAACCCCGTCATTAGAAATATGAACTTGTCCCGCATCTGTTCCACCAGGTGAAATAAAATACTGATAGGCAATTTTATTAGACTCAGCAGTATCTAAAATAAATTCTCTCATTCCTTTATGCATAACCATTGTACGATCATAAATACGGAGTAAGGCACCTTTACCAAGCTGGCCAAATTGATTTTTATCCCCTGAGGCATCATTTGCAGGACTTGCATCTAAAGCATAGAATACATCGGGCTTAATCATATTAGCTGCTGTTCTAGCCCCTCTAAGACCTACTTCTTCTTGTACGGTAGCACCAGAATATAAGATATTTGGTATCTCTTCTCCTTGAAGGTTTTTCAACAATTCAATTGCTAACCCACAGCCATAACGATTATCCCACGCTTTGGCCATAATTTTCTTTTCATTCGCAAGAGGAGTAAATGGGCAAATTGGAACAATCATCTGACCTGGTTTAATTCCAATTTTCAAGGCATCTTCTTTATCATCAGCACCAATATCAATAAGCATATTTTTTATATCCATTGGTTTACTTCTTAATGCTTCATCCAATAGATGTGGAGGAATAGAACCAATAACCCCTATTACAGGACCATTATTCGTAATTATCTGTACTCTTTGTGCTAGAAGCACTTGACTCCACCATCCACCTATTGGCTGAAAACGAATCATTCCATTATCTGTGATGGATGTTACCATAAATCCAACTTCATCCATATGACCAGCAACCATTACAGTCGGGCCATCCTCTTGCCCTCTTTTTACACCAAATATACTGCCAAGATTATCTTGCACTATCTCATTTGTATAAAGACTTAATTGTTCTTTCATAAAATTTCGAACTTGATGTTCATTCCCAGCTACACCAGGAAGTTCTGTTAAAGTTCTAAACATATCCAAAGTTTGTTGTTCCATTATAGCAAAGCTCCTTTAATTACTATGTATTTGATAAAGTGAAACTTCCATCAGTAAGGGTCCCTTCCTCTCCACTAAAGATTAGTTGAACCAATCTTAGACCTTTACGAATAGTTGATCTCCCACCTTGCTTCCTTGCTTTTCTCTTAAAGCTTCAGGTGAAGTTTCTGTCCGTTAAGAAGGGGATAATATATTTATTGTACCGAAATATTTAAACACATACCACTACTTTCCTTTAACTACTGCCAATTAATCCATTTCATTAAACCAACCTTCGCAAGAAGAATATTACCTTATCATTTCTTCTAGCATATAAATTAGATATAATAACATTATCTGTTTAAAAGGATGGCTTTCTTTTTGATAAACATTCTTGTTTTGAATAAAAAAAACGTAAGGAGCTAAGTTTATGAATTGGAAACAATGTTTAGGAGGGGTTGTTGTTGGAGTGGCTGCAAGTTATCTTGCGAAGAAAACCATTACAAAGAACAATAACCTATCAAGTAATGAAGTTTTACATATAGCAAAAGCAGCCTTTAAAAAAAAGGGGCCGATTAACGGATCGTGGATCAATATGGAAAAAGAAACACTTCATACTCCTGAATCTTCACTCACAGTCTATAGAGGTGGTATTACTCGAATGAATGGTGAAAAACAAGAGGTTTTTGAATTTGTTTCCGATTGTGAGACTGGAACTATTCTTGATGTGAATCAATTAACCTGAGACCTATATAATAACCCGAACAACAATTATACGCATGTTTTTTAACATCTACGTGAAATAGTTCGGGTTATTATATAGTTGGAATACTTATATCCCAGCTCTTTTACATTATCTGAATTGTACTTCGCAACGATAAATTCTATTTCCTCTATTTGAGAATTTTTCCTCATACTCTGTCATGATATTGCCTTCATAATCACTATTATGCAAATCAAGACTCACATATTTTAAAAGCATGCCATATTCAGAAAAGCTCTTTAAAGAATATTCAAATAAACCTTGATTATCTGTTTTAAAGTGTACTTCTCCTTGATTTACAAGCACAGACTGATACGAATCAAGGAACGTTTTATAAGTAAGTCTTCGTTTTTCATGTCTGGTCTTTGGCCAAGGATCGGAGAAATTTAGATAAACTCTTGCAATTTCTCCCTTTTCAAAATATTCCTTTAGTTTTTCTGCATTTATATTCATTAACTTCAAGTTAGGAATCTCTGCCTCTATTAAGCGATCTAATGCAGAAACAATGACGCTTTCCTGAAGTTCTACGCCGATGTAATTAATCGAAGGATTCGCTTTTGCCATTTCTGTAATAAATCGACCTTTACCTGTACCAATTTCAATATGAATAGGACCCTTTTGACTAAAAGCTTGATCCCATTTTCCTTTCCAATCTACAGGGTTTTGGATAATATATTGTGGATATGCACTTAATTTATCTTTCGCCCATGGTTTATGTCTTAATCGCATGTGGACACTCCTTATTAATAACTATCGTTTCAAACAATATCATGCATTATACATGGATGCAATACTCTTTTATTGGCAACTTGAATTTATATAAGGATAAATTTACATTAGGAACAATTGTATAAAGAAAAAAAGAATTCACAACCTATAAGTGAATTCCTTAACTGGTATTTGAAAAGAATGTATTATTCTTTTCATACTAGAACCTATAGAAAGGGTGTTCTATGTATGCCTATAAATCATGAGCATCAACTAGCATTACTAGCCGATATTCTCAGTAATCAACAAACAGACTGCTGTGGATCTGTAGCAGAATGTGAGCAAATAGAAAGATTGATTACATCCTTAAGATCCAATGAGCAAATCGATCAGAATATCCTTCCAATTTTGGAGGAAGTTCACCGTTACAGCGAACAAGGTGTTACTGCCTCAAATTTAGACACACATATCCATTCACATCAAAATCAATTGTCTCAGTGGGTAGATGGCATTAACAATTTATCATAATTTATCAGAAATACTTTGAAATGGGTGTTATTCAATATCATGTAAAAACTTCATCCATCTTTCCATTTCACTAAAACGACCTTTTTTCTTGTACCAGCGGATGGAGTTAATGGTTTGAGCAATAACATACCATTTCATTCTTAAAGATAAATTATCTGTGAGTTCATAACCATAAGTGTGTAACCAATTTTTCCAATTTTCCTTTGGAATATACCAATAAAGCAGCATTCCTAAATCAATGGCTGGGTCTGCTATCATCGCTCCATCCCAATCAATGAGATACAACTGGTTGTCTTCAGAAAGCAGCCAGTTGTTATGATTAACATCACAATGGCATACCACATGTTCTGTTGTTTTTATAAACGGAAGATTATCTTCTAAGAATTGGATATAACGAGTAATATCCTCGTTTTCTTTTAGCTCATCGTCTATTTCTGCTTTTATGACTGACAATATCATCTCAGGATGAAAAGATGTCTTACCTAGTCTTTTTAGCATCTCTAATAAAGGCTTCGAGGTATGAATTTTTTTAAGCAACATTGTCACTCTTTCATCCGTCATATCCGAATGACCAAATTCTCTCCCTATGAGCCATTGCTGTGCAGTAAAAACATCTCCGTTTTCAAATCTTTTTGTCCAAACAAGTTTTGGGACAATTCCTTCTGCTGACAGCACAGCTAAAAACGGAGAAGAATTCCGTTTTAAAAAAAGCTTCTGCCCATTATTTTGTGCAAAAAAGGCTTCGCCTGTTTCTCCACCTGCAGGGGTTATTTCCCAATCTTGCCCTAATAAATGTTCCAAAATTGTTCACCTACTATATATTATGCTCCAAAAAAAAGATGAGAAATTCCTGTTTGAGTCTTTTTTGTCCTAATTTGGTAGGAAGAACAAACAAAAATGGTTATCAGCTATTCATCCATTTATAGTAAACTTATACTCATCGTACTGCAATCATTCTTTAATTAGCACAAATTTGCCTAAAGTTTAATGATATAAGAAAAGCGCAAGCGCCTTGTACACCGCCTTATAACCGGAAAGGACCTGTTCTTTCGAGAAAGGATACACGCATTTTTCGTGTTATCTAACGCAAAAGAAATGACCTAAAGTTTGCTAGACAGTAGGCGCTTTAGCTAGACACCAAATTAACTTTTAGAAAACTAATACTTTCTTAACTGTAAAAAAGAAAAGGACATAGTATCCATACCATTATACTATGTATCCAAGATTTCCAATCATTTTATATTAAATTTTACCTAAATACTTTTTCTTATAGAAAGTTTCTCATTTAAATATTATCTCTTATTTCTTTTTTTAGTCAAGTGAATCTCTCGTTAAAATAATGATTTCCTGTCAAAAAAATTTTCCGGTTCCATCATTAGGACACATTCCTGCTAAATATCACGGAAATCTTTCGAATGTTACTATCGTTTCCTATTACTTGGCAATTATTGTTATGCTTACTGGCTTAACCATTATCCGATCTCTGTGAATGGTTGGATAATCCCGCTGATAAACTGTATCGCCTTCAACTAAAATATTCCAACATTCTTCTTTACAAAATCCTTCTTCAGGAGAATCATTCACATTTATAAATACGATAATCGATTCCCATTCTCCCATTTCTTTTAGATCATGTAAAATATATTGTATTACGTCATTCGATTGCTGATTAATGATAAGGTGCTTTTGAATAGCTTCCACTGATGGTAATCGGAACGCTCTGTTATTTCTTCTTAGGGAAATTAATCCTTTTATATATTCCACATTGCCTATAAATTGATCTTTTCTATCCCAGTCTAACTGATTAATTTCATCTGGCGATTGATAACTATTTTCTACACCATTTTTCGTGCGGAAAAATTCCTGACCCGAATGAATAAAAGGGATTCCCTGGCTAAGAAGGACAAGAGACGTTGCAAGTCGTTGTTTCTTTTGCTTCCACTCTTCTGATTCATTTGAAAAACATATTTCAATTTTATCCCATAGCGTATGATTATCATGAGACTCCACATAATTTACAGATTGACCTGGTTCAATAAACATTCCATTTTCCTTATAGACACCGACACTCCCAGCTAATAGTTCAGGAATATCGTCTTTATAAAGCTTATTTCCAAGCGCATAACCTCGATCATATAACTGAAAGGTACTCCCTTTTAATTTATCTCTAAATTGATCATTAAACTGACCGATCCTAGGAAGCAAATGCTGATTAGCAATAATAGCCTTCTTATCTTTGTTTAAAGGGGTTGCTAAATCCCAACCTTCCCCAATAATTAAAATGCTCTTATCGAAACTATTACACACGGAACGAACTTCATTCATTGTTTGGCAATCAAGAATTCCCATTAAATCAAAGCGCAATCCATCAATTTGATATTCTTTTATCCAAAAACGGACAGAATCAACAATGAATCGTCTCACCATCGATCTTTCTGAAGCTATGTCATTCCCTACTCCTGTACCATTTGATGGCATTCCATACTTATCATAGCGGAAGAAATAGCCTGGAACAATTTTTTCAAAAGAAGAATCTTCTTTTTTATAGACATGATTATATACAACATCCAATATGACACGGATACCTTGCTCTTGTACAGCATGAATCATTTCTTTAAGTTCGTTAATTCTTACATATGGATCAATAGGATTTGTCGAATAACTGCCCTCTGGCACGTTATAATGGGAAGGATTATATCCCCAATTATATTTTTTTAGCACCTCTAGCTCATCAACTTCTTCAAAGTCATGAACAGGGAGAAACTCTATATGTGTTATCCCTAAATCTTTTATATAGGAAAGACCTGATAGCTCGTTTTTTTTCGTTTTTGTATTTAATTCTGTTACACCTAAATATTTTCCTTTTTGCCGAATTCCACTATCAGGATGAATCGTTAAATCTCTAATATGAGTTTCATATATCACACTATCTACCGCATGCTCGAGTGCTGGTAAAACCGGCTTTTGTCTTTTTGTTTTATTTAAATCTACAATTACCCCTGTTTCTCCATTTACAGAAACCGCTACAGCGTATGGGTCTATTGCTTCTTTCCACTCTAAATTTATAAGTACTAAATAGCTGTAGTACCATCCTTCTAGATCTTCAAGATAGATTGTTTTCCAAACCCCTTTTTCCTGTCTTTCCATCTCCAAAATCCTTCGTTCCTCAATAGCTGGATCAGAGGATTTAAGTACCAATTTCACTTGTTGTGCAGTAGGTGCCCATAGATAAAAGATACTTTTCTCGGATGAATAGTCTACACCTAGAGGACCATCATAATAAAATTCTTCATCAAATGAAGCTGTTCTAATGACTGCACCTATTTGTAAATCTGTTACTCCCTTATTTGCATCCTCTACCTCATATTTTTGGCCGATTTGAATGGTTTCGTTTAAGTGACATTTGTACTTTACAAAATGCTGCATTTTTTCCTTCGACTCAATCACAAGATTAATAGGATGGCTATCTCCTTTTAATCTAAACGCAGTAGATTCCCCGTTATAATAGGAATAGGGAAGTAGAACAGTTATTAATGACATTTCATCTAAATAAGCAAAGAAACTTCTTCGAATTGATATCAAATTTCTCACTCCCTCATCTCTTGAAAACACAACTCTTCTACTCGTGGCCACTGAAAAAGTGAATTACCTGGTGAATCGGTAGTTACCAAACCATTCTAACTTAGTGTAGGCTTTTGTTTTCCGAGGCTTACCGCTCGCTTTCCACGGGGCGAGCGCCGAGCCGCTTCGTCGCTACGCTCCTGCAGGGTCTCGGACTTTCTCGCATCTCCCGTAGGAGTCGAGCGGACACCTCTCCAAACCAACTTATTATTTGCTTTCAAATAAATAAAACCTCATTTAATTTGGAGAACTAGACTTTTTCAGTGCCCTCCTTCTACTCTTCCCCTTTTTTTATGATTCTTCTGTATCCCATTCATACCTTCTTTTCGAGTTCGTCAAACCATATTGTAATAAGCTCTCTGCTGCTTTTAATTGAATAGCCTTAATTGGCGAATGATGACTTCTCATTTTTTGAAACCACTCTTCATAATTTCTTTTTTCCACAATTTTTAAATCATATGGCACGGATGGAAAATCAATATATCCATTTCGAGTAAGAATTACCTTTTGAACAGGTAATGTAATATCATATTTATCTAAAATACTTTTCACTATTTTTTCTGTTCTATTTATAGATATGACAGGGCTAAGAATCTTTTGCTCTTTATCCCCCTTTTTTTTGACCCAAAATTTATCATTCGAACCAACATATACTGCTGAATTCTCTGCTTCTAACACATGAATGCACCAGACATCAGTTGGGGTAATCATAATCGTGTCCAATTCAACAGGAGCATTTTTCAGTTGAAATAATGGTTGATAAAGTACCAAGAAAGTATCCGGAAATCTTTGTAAGTAGTACTTTAATAATTCATCATAATAAAGCGTCTTTTTCACGTTAGACTTTTCCGTGAGCGTTGAACTGGCCCATTTCAGCTGAAATTCAAATAATTGATTTAGGAATTGCTGTTTTAATTCCTCAACAGTTTGTGGACGGCTATATTGTTTTGCATCGTACTCAAAACTCAAATCATCTTCTTCCGTTTTGACTATTTCGCTTTCATTTTCCAATTCTACTTCTTCAAAATTATTTTGCTGCCAAATTGATTTCTTAAATCGTTCTAAAAAAGAAGGTTTATCCACTATCCAGTCTTCTTCTATTGGACTCTCCGGGTAAAATAGACTTCTATCCTTTGTTTCAAATGCTCTTTTTAATCCGAGCCACTTTTGTTTCTTCAACCGAACAAAACGTGATGGATACAAGACAATGTTTTGCTCATAACGCGACACATAATCTTGCAACTTTATTAACTGCGCCAAGCTTTTTCCCCCTAAATTACAATGTTTCTATTGGTCATTAAAGCAATAACTTTTTATTATTTCATATTTAGGTATTTTCTCCATATGTGTCTGAAATAGGTGGATACTGTCCACATCAAAAATCAAATCGTTTGGGAAAAGGGATCCTTTTAGCAATTGCTCCGAAAATATAGTTTCGGAATCCCATTTTCTTGCTAACGTTAGATGTGGATGAAACGGCCTAGTTTCCAACTGAAAACCAGCCTGACTACAAATATGAAAGACTTGATTTCTAAGATCAAATAGTTTCTTCTCCTCTTTTACCCCAGCCCAAAATATCCTAGGGCTTTTGGGTTGACCAAAAACACCTAAATGATCAATATGTAGCTTAAATTGGTTACTAGCTAAAAATGATTCTTCTAAAAGATTTTGTAACATTTCCCTTTTATCATCATTAGCACTCCCTAAAAACGCAAGGGTAATATGGTAATCGAAAGGATGTACCCACTTTTTAAAAGGGAACCTTAACTGTAGCTCTTTCCTAATCTTTTCTAATTTGCTTATAACAGGACTATCTGGCTTAACTCCTAGAAAATAATGTGGTTTTGTATTCATATCCTTTTTCCTTTAACCTTTTTTAATGCAGTATCGATGATTAGCTTAATCTCTAACTATATTTCTATTATATAACCTAATGAATCAATTTTAACCGTATCTGTACCTATGTTTTAGAAAATCCATATAAATTACTATACCCTATTTTCTTTTGAAAAAAGAAAAGGAGCTGTCTCAAGTCCAGCTATTGACCATAACTAGTTTGAAACAACCCCATTTTGCGTTTTTCCCTTAAATTAATTTGCTAACTGTCCGCATTCTGCGATGATTGCATCAATAAACAACCCTTGTAACTTTTTCGTTACTTCTCCTACTTTCCCTTCTTTTACGGGAACATTATTGACAGAAGTAATTGGTGTTACTTCAGAAGTTGTACTGGATAAGAAAACTTCATCTGCATCAATTAAGTCTTCAATTGAAAATGCTTTTTCCTCTAGTTCCATTCCATTTTCATTACATAATTGAATAATTTTTTGTCTGGTAATTCCATTTAAAATGAATTGATTTGCCTCATGAGTTTGTACCTTTTCCCCATTCACAATCCAAATATTAGAAGAACTACCTTCTGTTACAGATAATTCTCTATACTGAATGCTTTCATAGCAGCTTGCCTCTACTGCTTTTTGTTTTGCCATTACATTTCCAAGTAAATTTAAACTTTTAATATCACATCTTGACCATCTAATATCTTCTACAGTAATGACAGACACACCATTTTCTAGATTATCTAATGGTCTTTGCATTATTTTTGTATAAGCTATAAATGTTGGAGTAACATCATCTGTTGGAAAGCCATGGTTTCTCGGACTTATTCCTCTAGTGAATTGCATATAAAGGATACCGGTGCTTAATGAATTTTTCGAAATTAACGTTTCTAATAAATTGGTTAATTCTGAGATGGAATAAGAAATAGCTATGCCTATTTTCTCGCTACTTGCAGATAAACGCTCAAGATGTTCTTTCGCCATAAACATTTTACCATTGTACACACGGATTACTTCGTAAATTCCATCGCCAAACTGATATCCTCTGTCTTCTATATCTACTTTTGCTTCTTCTCTTGGTATAAACTCCCCATTCATTAACACCGTACTCATTTTCTCTTCTCCTTTGGATTATATCTTTATTTCGCTAATTCATAGATAGCCTGTGCATAAATTGCTGTTGCTTTCATTAAATCCTCAATATACATATATTCATCTTTTTTATGAGCAATATCTTCTCTTCCAGGAAATAGTGGTCCAAATGCAACCCCTTTTTCTAGCGACCTAGCATATGTGCCTCCACCTATGGATAATAACTTAGCTTTTTCTCCTGTTTGCTCCTCATAGACTCTGCTCAATGTTTGAATTAATTCTGAGTTCTTTTCCACGTGATGTGGTTTAGAATCTGTGAAATTCTCTAGGCTAAAATCATGTTCTGTTAGTAATTTCGCAAGCTTCTCTTTCGTCTTATCCATATCATTTGTAACAGGATAGCGTACTGTTTGACCAATTTTTCCACCCTTTTCTAAATGATATTCCAAAATACCAGCATTTAAGGTAAGTTCGCCTGTAATTTCATCCTCATAATCAATGCCAAGTTTTTTTCCTCTAGAATCATTCACAAAGAAGTTTCGCACAAATTGAAAATAATGAGCAGCCTTTTCATCCAATTCTAATTCCACAAGAAAGTTAGCAAGTTTCAGACCTGCATTCACCCCATTATTAGGCTCTAATCCATGTGCTGACACACCTTCTAATTCTAATACTAAATCGCCATTATCAACCAAATAGCGCCCAGGTACATTCTCTAGCTTTAAATAATTCTTATAACGCTGAATGACCTCAGTTTGTTCACCTTCTTTCACTTCCAACACTGCTTGGGCAAAATCTGGGACCATATTATATCTTCTGCCTGATGCAAAGCTTATAATTTTAACTTCTCCTGTATCATTTGATGTTTTTGAAATTTTCTGAACGATATCAAAATCAGCAATGCCTTTTTCTGCAAAAATAATTGGAAAATCAGCATCTGGAGCAAATCCAATCGTAGGCATACTTTCGTGCTGGAAATAAGTATCCACACATCGCCAATCACTCTCTTCATCTGTTCCAATAATCATTCTAACTTCTTTTGACAAAGGGAGATGCAATTCTTTCACAATTTTCATTGCATAATAGGCAGCCATTGTTGGACCTTTATCATCTAAAGCCCCTCTTGCATAAATCTTCCCATCACGAATCTCTGCCTTATATGGATCGCTTGTCCATCCATCCCCCTCTGGAACAACATCTACATGGCAAAGAATACCGACACTTTCCGTACCCTCCCCAAATAGTAAATGTCCAGCAACGTTTTGAACATTCTTACTGACGAAACCACCCTTTTCTCCAATCGTTAGCATATAGCTTAATGCCTCTTTCACTCCTTGGCCAAAAGGTGCATCATCTGTTGCATTCTCTTCGTCCAATACACTTTTAATTTGCAAAAGTCCTTGTAAATCATTAATAAAGCTGTCTTTACGATTATGTACTTCATTTAACCAATCAATTGAATTCATGGTTTCCTCCTTGGAAGTTTTTAAATATAGTATAGGAAAAACATATCATAAAACGCTTTATATGAGAAATAAAACCTTTAAATTCATATTTCACTAAATTATCATTAAGTATAGTATACATTTTATCGAAAACAAAGCTACACTATATTTTTATCTACCATATGGAAGGAATGTATTTTAAATGGGATATGTTGAAGATGTAAGAAAGCTAGTTGGCAAAATGCCTATCATTCTTGTGGGAGCAGTAGTAATTCTGTTAGACAAGGAAAATAATATTCTATTACAAGAAAGAAAACACCCAAAAAATGTTTGGGGATTACCAGGTGGCCTTATGGAATTAGGAGAAAGTACAGAGGATACAGCAAAACGCGAAATATTCGAAGAAACAGGACTTCAAGTAAAAAATCTACAGTTATTATCTGTTTATTCCGGAAAAGACTACTTTGCGATTGCAGCAAACGGCGATCCTTTCTACACTGTAACAACCGCCTATTATACATCTAAATATGAAGGAATACTCGAGAATGACCAGGAAGAAGCATTCAGCCTTCGATTTTTCCCATTACACAAATTACCACAAAACATGGTCGGCAGCCATCGCAAAATGATAGAGGATTTTAAAAAAATGGAAGAAACTTTAAATTAGGAGCAAGGCGAGCGAGACAGGGGAAAACCCACTAGTGATTTACGTGGATCCCTTAGCCTTGCCCGCAATGTTTTTGCCATAGTTCATAGAGAAATCTTTTTTTAGAAAACATTATCAAAAAAATGTTTAACTAATAAAAAATTCGGGAAATAAAATTTAATTAAAAACTTTTTGAATTTTTATTCATATCATAATTATATATCCCATATGATGAATGTAAGGAAACCCTACAGGGGGTGGTAAATATAGACATAAAAAAGCAAATATTTTGTAAATTAACGCAAATAATGTAGAATATATTAGTAAATAGGGGTACAATATTTATATAGAAATTCATTCTATTGAATTTGTCACTATTTAGCCATTTGAAAAGGGGTTGTCTGTGGAAAAGAAAATTACATACGCTTGAAGAAAATATTCTTCAAATAAGCTGTCGGTCGCTGGAATTTGCCAAAGGTTTGAAAAAAGGATAGGGAGTGGTTTATTGAAACCTTCAACTAACCGGATGTTAAACCGTATCAAATCCGTCTACATGTTTATTAGTAAGCGTGGAACTGTCACAACACAAGAGCTAGTGGAGGAATTTGGTATTACTCCGCGAACGATTCAAAGAGATTTGAATGTGTTAGCTTATAATGACTTGGTGCAAAGTCCAAGTCGTGGAAAATGGACAACAACTAGAAAAAAAGTGAAAATGACATCCTAAAAAATGAAACAACCGAGATTTAAACTTGTATAATAAAGCAAACCTCACAATGAGTTGCTAGGAAAGCTATTGCTATTCCTGCTGTCAAAGTGAGGTTTTTGCTGCATATTTTCGTATTGTTTGCTGTTTGGCTTAAATCTGCTATTGCTCAATCGATAAGAATTTCTTCATTTGTGATTTTCACAAATTATTATTAATTATCTACTTGATAATTTTGCAATAGCTCTATTTCTTCTTCTGTTAACTCCCGATATTCCCCTAGCTCTAGAGTCTCGTCAAGTTCTAGTGGTCCCATCGAAATTCTTTTTAGGTAAATGACCTTTTTTCCAACACTCTCAAACATTCTTTTAACTTGATGAAATTTCCCTTCTGAAATAGTCAGCTCGATATCAGAAGTGTCTCCAGATTTTAATAGAACGAGATGCCCTGGTTTTGTAAGATATCCATCGTCTAAGACAACTCCTTTTTTAAATGCCTCTATATCAGCTTCTCCCACTTCTCCTCTTATAACGGCAAAATAGGTTTTCGGGACATGCTTTTTCGGAGACAGCAATCGATGGGCCAATTTCCCATCATTTGTTAGCAAAAGCAATCCTTCTGTATCCTTATCCAACCTTCCAACAGGAAACGGATTATATACAGAGTCCTCTATTTGGAGAATGTCTATGACCGTTTCTTCCCTCGAATCCTCTGTTGCAGATATTAGCCCTGGAGGTTTATTCATCATTAAATAGATAAACTCCTTATACTCAATCAATTCGTTATATAAGAATACTTCATCTTTTTCTGGGTCTACTTGGTACTTTGCATCTTTAATAATCTCATCATTTACTTTCACTGCCTTATTTTTCAGGAGCATTTTCACTTCTTTTCTACTCCCATAGCCCAAATTAGCGAGCATTTTGTCAATTCGCATCTAAACTCAACCTCTATCTATTATTTCTTGCTTATTATTTTATTTAAAAGCTAAGTTCCTACTATATTAAAAAGGAAGTCTTAGTTTTTGTTTTATTCTAACTGCTTGATTACCAAATATTCGATAAATCAATTTAGAACGGTAAGCTAGATAAACATATATAAGAACCCCAAAGGCAGCTACAATTACTACCATTAACAGGGAAGCAAATACCGACTCTGTAGATAAAAATAACTGGATTATTTTATATACATTCGTTGTAACAATATACATAATAACCGAAAATCCCATAATGAGAATGCTTCTTCGAATAACTATTTTAAATGAATATTGCGCGTATGCTTTTATTACCCCTAAATTAATCAGGATAGATACAGTATATCCTAATGTAGTGGCAAGGATTGCACCGTTTGTTTCCCATCTTTCTATAAACGGGATATTCAAACTTAGTTTTATCAAAATGCCCACCAATAAACTTAAGATAGTAAAACGTTGCTCATTTAACCCCTGTAAGATAGAAGCTGTTACTGGATAAAGGGAAAATAAAATGGCTACAGGCGCATATAATTTTAATACTTCTGCTCCCAACATAATATCTTCAGTTCCATAAAATAATCGATAAACAGGTTCAGCTAATACGGACAATCCAATACATGCCGGTAAAGTAATAAATAATAGTACTTGGAAAGTCTGATTTAGATTTGTTGTTAAATCTGAATGGTCTTCCTTTATAAAAGCTCTTGTAATCATCGGAATTAATGCCATTGAGAACCCAGTTGCAAGTGATACTGGGATAATAATAATTTTATGTGTTTGATAATTAAATATATTTAAGGCTGTTTCAGAAATGGAACCAAGCCCAATACTACTCATTGCATGGTTAAAGGTAATAGTATCAACTGCTTGAAATAATGGATTAGCCACTCCCACAAAGACAAATGGAGCAGCAGATAAAAGAATTTCTTTATACATAGAGCGTAAACGAATATCTGTTTGCATGCCTTTATCATACAGTAATAGGCTATCATACTCCTCTTTACTTTTTCTCCAATATAATAGAAGCACAGCTAGTCCGCCAATTGCTCCAACGAATGCTGCAAAAACAGATATACTGACAGCAGTAATCAACTCTCCATTTAATACAAATAGAACGATTGCTGACCCACCAAGCAAAAAAACTATCCGAACAATTTGCTCTATTACCTGTGAAACAGCCGATGGAAACATTGCATCATGTCCCTGAAAAAATCCTCTGATTAAACTCATAAAGGGAACGACGATTAACGCAAAACTTACTGCACGAATAACTGTTGTTACCTGACCTACAGTTGAAGTTAAATCCTCATCTGATATAATAAGTCCGGCTAAAAAAGGAGCAGCTGCATATAAAGCGATAAAGGAGAGAATCCCACTTACTAGCATAATCATTAACCCTGACTTAAATAGCTTCCTCCCTACTTGGTATTCTCCCATTGCATTATATTTCGAGATAAATTTACTTACAGCTAAAGGAATACCAGCTGTTGCAATACTTATTACAATAGTATAAGCTACATAAGAATATTGATATAAGACGGTTCCTTGTTTTCCAACAATCATATTAAATGGTATAACATAAAATAATCCTAACGCTTTGGATATAATTGTCCCCAGTGTTAAAATAAATGTGCCTTTAAGCAATTTTGATGACATATAATCCCTTCCTTAAACGAAGCTCTCTTTAACGTTACATAAATAAGTATTTTACCACGAAAACAACCGATAAAATATATACGATACAAAGTAAATATGAACATTTTTTTACACACTATTAGTAGTTTACCCTTTCTTAAAAAGAAACGCTACTTTTAAAAAAGGCAAGTAACTACTAACAACTTTCTTTTTGATGAATGATTCAAATCGATAAAACGAGCTAAACAATGTACTATTAAAATGAAAAATACCCCAAGAAAGTAGGATGTAGTATGCAATATGATGTAATCGTGATTGGGGGAGGCCCATCAGGATTAATGGCTGCCATTGGTGCAGCAGAGCAAACGGCAAAGGTATTACTAATTGATAAGGGCAATAAACTTGGCAGAAAGCTAGCAATTTCTGGAGGTGGCCGCTGTAATGTCACAAATAGGCTGCCAATTGAGGAAATCATTAAACATATCCCAGGTAATGGACGTTTTCTCTATAGTGGTTTTTCCGAATTTAATAATGAAGATATTATCGCCTTCTTCGAAAACCTTGGAATTGCATTAAAGGAAGAGGACCATGGAAGAATGTTTCCAGTTTCCAATAAAGCACAATCCGTTGTAGATGCCTTATTGGGCGAGTTAGATAGATTAGGTGTAACTATTCAAATAAACTCCCCTGTTAAGACAGTTAGTTATCATGAAAACCATACAAAGACAGTGATTTTAGAAAATGGTGAAGCCAAAACATGCAAATCGCTTATCATTGCGGTAGGAGGAAAATCGGTTCCACATACTGGTTCTACAGGAGATGGCTATGCATGGGCAAAAAAAGCTGGCCATACTATAACCGACTTATTTCCAACAGAGGTTCCAGTTACTTCTAAAGAAGCATTTATTCATAATAAAGACTTACAAGGAGTTTCCTTAAGAAATGTAGGATTAAGTGTTCTTAATCCAAAAGGAAAACCAATAATAACCCACCAGATGGATATGATTTTTACTCATTTTGGAATAAGTGGGCCAGCTGTATTACGCTGCAGTCAATTTGTTGTAAAAGCAAAGAAAAAATGGAATTTAGAAGAAGTGAAGGTTTCCATTGACTCTTTCCCTGCAATAAAAGAAGAAAAACTATTTCAAGACACAATGACTTTACTTAAAAACGAACCCAAAAAAGCGATTAAAAATACGTTAAAGGGTCTCTTAATAGAACGATATCTACTATTTTTACTAGCATTAGCAAATATCGATCCAACAGCTACATGTGCAACGGTTTCCCAAGATAAAATTAGACAGTTTATTCGTTTATGTAAAGCCTTTACCTTTGATGTAAATGGAACCTTACCTTTAGAAAAGGCGTTTGTCACAGGTGGTGGTGTTTCTATTAAGGAGATAGCGCCTAAAACAATGGAATCAAAATTGATGGAAGGCTTGTTCTTCTGTGGTGAAATACTAGATATTCATGGTTACACTGGAGGATATAATATTACTTCTGCGTTTGTGACAGGCAGACTAGCAGGTGTTAATGCGGCACTTGTCGCAAAAGGGATGTAGTAAATAAGTGGCTGGAACATAAGCATTTCAACTAATAATAAACACGAAGTGAAATGGAGCGGAGGACGCTCGACTCCTGCGGGAAATAGAGACGCTTTAGACCCCGCAGCGCATGCGAGGAGGCCACTGAAAAAGTGAATTACCTGGTGAATCGGTAGTTATCAAACCATTCTAACTTAATGTAGGTTTTTGTTTTCCGAGGCTTACCGCACGACTCACCGGGGCGAGCGCCGAGCCGCTTCGTCGCTCACGCTCCTGCAGGGTCTCGGACTTTCTCGCATCTCCCGTAGGAGTCGAGCGGACGCCTCTCCAAACCAACTTATTATTCGCTTTCAAATAAATAAAACCTCATTTTATTTGGAGAACTAGACTTTTTCAGTGCCCTCGCATGCGAGGCTATGCTTCCTCCCCGACGCATCGTTCGTCTGTAGCGCAATGGAACGACTTAGTGTTATAGATTAGTTTTTTTAGTTTTGTCCCAGATTTTTTTTATTTTCCTTCTATGATTTATAAATTATCATCGAGGAAAAACAATAGATTTGATCTTCTTCGTCCTCTTGTATTGCTGCGACATTATATTTAATATCTATCAGTTTTTTCTCATCTATTTTCTGTAGAAATTTATTCATTTGTAATTCAAGATCCTTCTCATGCTCTTGATCAAATAGCTTTACTTTAATCATTATTATTCTCTCCCTATTATTTAGTAGGTTTATTTAAAGGATAGACAAAATTCTTACTATTCAATCAATTTTTCTTAAGATTTTTTCATTATCCGTCTATTTAAAAAAGCTCAAAGATAAGGAAAAGTAGTGGACTAACCTAAAATAGCGAGACAATATAAAACACCTCCAAAATGGCAATACTTGAGATAAGTATTGTGACATTATTCGGAGGTGTTTTTGCGTGGGCAAAAAAACTGTATATACAAAAGAGATTAAATGGGCGGTAGTAAGAGATAAGCTTGAAGGAAAATTAACAACACGGGAAATTATGAACAAATACAAAATCAAAAATAAAACTCAAATTGAAACTTGGATGAGATGGTACAAAAATGGAGAAATGTACCGGTTTGATCAGCCAATTGGTAAACAATATACATTTGGGCATGGGCCCGATTCTTTAAGTAAGGACGAGCGAATAAGTAATCAACTAACTCACCTAAAAATGGAGAATGAAATTCTAAAAAAGTATATGGCGATGAGAAAGGAGTCGATAAAGGGCTAGTAGTACAATTGGTTGAACAATTTCGTGAAAAATATACCGTTACTTCCATTTTAAAAGTTTTAGGGATTCCACGTGCTAGCTATTATCGTTGGACTAAAGGGTTTGGTGAATATCGGAATGAACATGAAGAGTTAATTATTGAAATCTGTAAGGCTACTAAATATAGAAATGGTCATAGGAAAATTAGAGCTATTCTAAAGCGAGAACATCATATTCATCTTA